>JAPPLJ010000020.1 GCA_028819475.1 Rhodospirillaceae bacterium | reverse complement strand
AGAAGGCCGCCAGGCTCGCATCCTCGCGCAGCGCCGTGACGCGGGTCACGAAGCCGGCAAGCAATGCCACGGCCATGCCTGCGATCAGCCCGCCAATCGTCATCGCCCCGAGCGAGAGGCCGGCGACGAGATAGCCGACGGCCGCGCCTGGCAGGATCGCGCAGGCCATTGCGTCGCCCGTCAGGCTCATGCGGCGCAGCATCAGGAACACCCCGACCGGCGTCGCGCCGACCGAGATCGCAATGCAGCCGATCAGCGCGCGCCGCATGAAGCCGAAATCAGCGAAGGGCTGGACGAGGAGCTCCCAGATCATGCGGCGTCTCGCCCGCATATATGCGGGGGGCCGGTGCAGGCCTCGCACATCTGGCGTGCGCGGAACCGGTTTTCGGCCGTCAGCACCTCTGCCGTGGGTCCGTGGGCAACGAGCTCGCGCGCCAGCATCAGCGTGCGGGGGAAGTGGGCCCGCACCGTGTCGACGTCGTGCAGGACGGCGAGCACCGTGCGGCCTTCGCCGTGCCAGCGCCGCACCACGCCGATCAGGTCCGCCACCGTTTGCGCGTCGACCGCGGTAAACGGCTCGTCAAGCAGGACGAGCCGGGCGTCCTGCAGCAGCAGGCGGGCAAAGAGGGCGCGCTGTGTCTGCCCGCCCGACAGCGACCCGATCGGCCGCGTCTCGAACCCTTCGAGGCCGACTGCGGAAATCGCATCGGCGACGCGGGCGCGATGACCGGCCCGCAAGCCCGCGAAACCGCCGATCTCCCGCCAGAGGCCCATCGCCACAAGGTCGGCGACCACGATCGGGAACGACCGGTCGACGTCCGATTGCTGCGGCAGGTAGGCGATCTCACTGCGCGCGATCCCGCCGAAGGCGATCCGGCCTTCGAGCGGCCGCAGCGAGCCGGTCACGCCCTTCAGCATCGTGGATTTGCCGGCCCCGTTCGGCCCCACGATGGCGGTCAGGCTGCCCGCGGCGATCTCGCCGTCGAGCCGGTACACGGCCGGATGGCGGTCGTAGCCGAGGGTCAGGTTCTGGAACGAAAGGGCATGGTTCATGATCCGCCCCATGACCCGCCGGACGTGGATGTTGCCCAGAAAAAGCCGGCCCAAAGAACGGCCGCCGCGAGCGCCGCTCCGGCCAGCCGCAGCCCGACGCCGACCGCAAGAAGACGAAACCGGGTTACAGATGGCGTCGTCATAGCCGTTCCTCAGCCGACATCGGTGCGCGGTGGCTCGGCAGGACGGAAAGCGCCTCGGCCTGCATTCGTTGTCCGCGCCTGCCCATGAGACTTTCTCTGCCGAAAGATCGTCAGTCTGTTATATTATAACATTTGATAAATCAACGCCCGACCGGCCGGCTGACATGACGCGACGACGGCCCGGCCGCACCGAACGGGTTTTCCGCTGCCATACCTTTGACGCCGCCGCCTCACTCCCCACATGACCGGGGATGAGCGAACCGCCCAAATCGCCCCCACCGCACTCACCGGCTACGCCCGGCACGGAAATCGCGCTGCCGCCGCTGGACCGGCAGGCCGTCGCCGGCATCTTCGACGATGCCGTGCGCCGCTACGTTGCCGGGCGGCGCGAACGGATACCGGCCTTCGTCGACCGGAATTTCGCGCTGCGCGGCTCGCTCGAGCTGCACCGCCACGCCTTCGGCCTCGACCTCTTGCGCGCGCCGTACAACGTCATGGCCGGGGTCGCGACGGCGGCGCGCGGCGTCGCCGCCGCCGGGTTGCAGGTTGCGGGTGCACGCGGCGCGGCGGACCGGCTGACCGGCCGCACCCTGTTCTGGCAGACGCGGGTCGCCCGCGAGCTGGAATGGCGCCTGCACGCGGATTTGCTGGAACTGCCACTCGACCAGGGCGACCGCCGCACCGAACGGGACCGGCTGGTCGAGGAGGCGCTATGCGATCCGCGGCTGGCCGCGCATTTCGACCGCCTGCTCAAGATCGTCGGTGACCGGGCCGAAGACCGGGCCTTTCGCGACCGGGTCCACGCCGCGATGCAGGACTATCTCGGCAGCCGCGCGGCGGCGGCAGATATCACAGCCTCGCTGTTCGCCGCCGGAGCGGGCTATATCGCGGCCCAGAAGTTTACGCCGGGGGCGGCGGCGCTCTCCGGCGTCGTCGCCGGTTCGATCGCCCATTCCGCCGCGGTCGGGAGTTTCTTTGCCGGGCCCTGGCTGGGCGGGCTGTATTACAGCCTGGTCTCGGTCAAGGTCTCGCCGCTGCTCTACGCCGGCGTGTTCGCCGGGATGCTGGTGCCGTTCGCCATGCTGACGGCGTTCGCCGGGGTGGTCGCCGATCCGCTGCAGCGGACGTTCGGCCTGCACCAACGGCGGCTGAACCGGCTGCTCGACGTGTTCGAAGCCAACCTGACCGGCGAGTCCGACGCCGGGTTCGGCGCCCGCGACCATTATGTGGCGCGGCTGATGGACCTGCTCGACTGGTCTGCCTCGATCGTGCGGCTGGCCGGCGCGCGGTAGGCCGGGCGTGCCGCCGGGCCGTACCCCTAGTCCTTCGGCGGATCGAAGCTGATCATCCAGGCGATACCGAAACGGTCGGTCCAGTTGCCGAAATAGGAGCCCCAGAAGGTCTCCTGCATCGGCATCCTGACCGAGCCGCCCGCCGACAGGGCGGCGAACACCCGGTCGCAGTGTTCGCGGCTTTCCCCGGTCAGGGAGATGGCGAAATTGTCGCCCGCCGCGGGCGGCGGTCCGAAGGCCGAGCAGCTGTCGCTTCCCATCAGGACGGCCGGCCCGATCGGCAGGGAGACGTGCATGATCCGGTCCTTCTCCGCCTCCGGCACGCCCATGTCGGGCGGCCCGTCCCAGAAGGTCTGGAGCACCGAGAAGTCGCCGCCGAAGACCGAGCGGTAGAACTCGAAGACCTCGCGGCAGGTGCCGTCGAAGAAGAGATAGGGGTTGAGCGACATTCGTTTCTTTCCCGGAAGCGGATGGCCGAAGCGGCGGATGCGGTTCCGGCGGTATACGGTTCACCGAACGGAGGGTGCAACGGTCAACGTGCGGGCACGCCGGCCGGACGCAGCCTTCGCAGCCTTCTTCGTCAGGAGTCGCGTCCCCCGCGCCGCGAACGGTCGCGTTCGCGGTCCCGCCGGCGCGGCGGTTCGCCGTTTTCACGGCGCGGCGGCCGGTCTGCGACGCGCTTCGGCGGCCGGGCCCGGGGGTCGCGCAGGCTGAGCCGCGCGTGGACCTTGTCGATCCGGCGGGCGATCCGCGCCACTTCGGGACTGCGGCAGCGCAGGCGCCCCGCGTCCCGCCGCCAGGCTGCGGCGTCGGCGCTGCGCCGGAGCGCCTTGCGGAGGCGGCGCCCGGACCAGCGGCCGGGCCGCTTCGGCGACTTGTTGGCGGCCCTCGCGTTCCAGGCGGCGCGGCGGGCATCTTTCCGCCGGCCGCAGGCGGCCATGACGCCGGCGGCATGCACCATGCGGTGACGCAAGCGGTCGTGCTTGTGCGCGATATGATGCGGCGCCTTCGGCGGGCCGGCGCGAGGGTGCCCGCGGTCCTTGCCGCCGCCGGTCGCGGTACACCCGCCGGCCAGCAGCAGGATGGCCAGGCAGAGGATCGGCTTTCGTATCATGTCGGGGGCGCCTCCGTTTGCCGTGATACGGCGCCGCCCTGACTTTCCGTCGTAATGGCGCGGCCTTGTGAGACACCTACACCGCTGACTTGCGCCTCTTTGCGCCCTACATTCGCGCCAATCCAATGCCGGAAGCCGCCCCGAACTAATCATGCCCGAAGGCGCCGCCGCCCTGCACAACCGTTCCGTCCGCGTCCGCGACGTCGAACTCGGCAACGACCGGCCGTTCGTGCTGATCGCCGGGCCGTGCGCGCTCGAATCCCGCGATCATGCGCTGGAGATGGCAGCGGCGGTGAAGGAGGCCGCCGGGAGCGCCGGCGTGCGCGCGATCTACAAGACCAGCTTCGACAAGGCGAACCGGACCAGCGTGGACAGCCCGCGCGGCATCGGCCTGGACAAGGCGCTTTCGATCTTCGGGGACATCCGTGCAACGACCGGCCTGCCGGTGCTGACCGACGTCCATACCGAGGAACAGTGTGCGGTCGCCGCCGAAGCGGTCGACGTGCTCCAGATCCCGGCCTTCCTGTGCCGCCAGACCGACCTGCTGCTCGCCGCCGGGCGGACCGGGAAGGCCGTCAACGTCAAGAAAGGCCAGTTCCTCGCGCCGTGGGACATGCAGAACGTGCTCGCCAAGGTCGCCAGCACGGGGAACGGCAACATCCTGCAGACCGAGCGCGGCGTGAGCTTCGGCTACAACACGCTGGTCTCCGACATGCGCGCGCTGCCGATTCTGGCGCAGAACGGCTGGCCGGTGGTGTTCGACGCGACCCACTCCGTGCAGCAGCCGGGCGGGCAGGGCGCGTCGTCCGGCGGCCAGCGCGAATTCGTGCCGGTGCTGGCCCGGGCCGCCGCGGCCATCGGCGTCGCCGCGATTTTCATGGAAACCCACCAGGACCCTGACAGCGCGCCCAGCGACGGCCCCAACATGGTGCCGGTGCGCGACCTGCCCGCGCTGTTGCAGACCCTTGCGCAGGTCGACCGGCTGGCGAAAGAGAACCCGGTCCGCCTCGCCTGAGCGCCGCCGCGCCGACCCTCTCCGATACATTCACGATCCGAGCCGCCATGACCGACATCGTCGACATCGTCGCCCGCGAAATCCTCGATTCCCGGGGCAACCCGACCGTTGAGGTCGACGTTCATCTGGACAGCGGCGGCTTCGGGCGCGCGGCGGTGCCGTCCGGCGCCTCGACCGGCGCACACGAGGCCGTCGAGAAGCGCGACGGCGACAGCGGCCGCTATGGCGGCAAGGGCGTGCTGACGGCGGTCGACGCGGTGAACGGGGAAATCTTCGACACGCTCTCCGGCTTCGACGCGCTGGAGCAGGTCCATATCGATACGGTGCTGCGCGAACTGGATGGCACGGAAAACAAAAGCCGCCTCGGCGCCAACGCGATCCTGGGCGTCAGCCTCGCCGTCGCGCGGGCTGCGGCGGACGGAATCGGCATGCCGCTCTACCGCTATCTGGGCGGGCCGGGCGCGCGGGTCCTGCCGACTCCGATGATGAATATCGTCAACGGCGGCGCCCATGCCGACAACCCGGTCGACATCCAGGAATTCATGGTCATGCCGGTCGGCGCGGAGACCTTCGCCGAGGGGCTGCGCATGGGCGCCGAGGTCTTCCACGCCCTGCGGGCCGGCCTCAGAAAGGCCGGGCACAACACCAATGTCGGCGACGAGGGCGGCTTTGCGCCGGCGCTGCGCGGCGCCGAAGAAGCGCTCGATTTCGTGGCGGAAGCCGTCGCCGCTGCCGGCTATACGCCCGGCGACGACTTCGTCCTGGCGCTCGATGCCGCCTCGACCGAATTCTACCGCGACGGCGCCTACCATCTGGAGGGCGAGGGCAAGCGCCTGTCGCCGGACGGGATGGCCGCATACTGGCAGGACCTCGCCGGCCGCTACCCGATCGTCTCGATCGAGGACGGCATGGCCGAAGACGACTGGAGCGGCTGGGCGGCATTGACCGATGCGCTCGGCGACCGTGTCCAGCTGGTCGGCGACGATCTGTTCGTCACCAATCCGGCGCGCCTCGCCGAAGGCATAGAGCAGGGCGTGGCCAACGCCGTTCTGGTCAAGGTCAACCAGATCGGCACGCTGACCGAAACGCTGGAGGCCGTCGAGATGGCGCATCGCGCGGGCTACGCCGCCGTCCTGTCGCACAGGTCCGGCGAAACCGAGGATTCGACGATCGCCGACCTCGCCGTTGCCACGAACTGCGGCCAGATCAAGACCGGGTCGCTTTCGCGTTCCGACCGCACAGCGAAATACAACCGGCTCCTGCGCATCGAGGAACGGCTCGGCCCGGCGGCGACCTACGCCGGCCGCGCGGCGCTCCGCGGCAATTCCTGAGTCGTTTCAAAGGATTCGCTCTCATGTATTATCGAAAAGACTGTAAGTAACTTCCCGATAGTCAACGAATATTTCTGTTGACTTGCGCTTCGCTAAGTGATTCCGTCGCGCCATGTACCTCATGCGCATCTTGCTGAACAAGCTGCGGGCGCTCGTTCTGCCGTTCATCGCGCTGCTGTGCCTGGGCTATCTCGGCTACCACACGGTCCACGGCGATCGCGGCCTGCAGGCCTGGATCGGCCTGTCGGACCGGCTCGATGCGCTGAAGCGCGAAAGGGCGGATCTCCAGGCGCAGCACAGCTGGCTGCGGCACAAGGCAAGCCTGCTGCAGCAGGACAGGCCCGACGCCGACATGCTGGACGAGGCGCTGCGCCGCAGCCTCTATCTCGGCCGCAGGGACGAGATCGTCATCCGTTACCGCGAGCCGCTGCCGTCCGACTGATTTGATTCCGGTCAATGCAGCGGCCGGCCGGACCATCGCATATCTTCCGCACCCGCCATCCCCGCCCGGGAACCGGCGCGCGGAATTTTTTGCCTTGTGGCGCGGCGGCGTTCGCTCCATCTAATGGGATCCGGCCCGCTTTCGGGCGACTCGTACAACCAGTCCGTAGAGGTAGACCGTGCCCAACGACGCCGCCGCGGAAACCGGGTCCGCAACCCGCGACGAGCTGCTTTCCTGGTATCGCGACATGCTGCTGATCCGGCGCTTCGAGGAGAAGGCCGGCCAGCTTTACGGCATGGGCCTGATCGGCGGCTTCTGCCATCTCTATATCGGCCAGGAAGCGGTCGTGACCGGGATGCAAGCGGCGATCCGGGACGGCGATTCGGTGATCACCGCCTATCGCGACCACGGCCACATGCTGGCCTGCGGCATGGACCCGAAAGGGGTGATGGCCGAGCTGACCGGCCGCATCGGCGGCTATTCCAAGGGCAAGGGCGGCTCCATGCACATGTTCAGCCTGGAAGAGCGCTTCTACGGCGGCCACGGCATCGTCGGCGCCCAGGTGCCACTCGGCACCGGCGTCGCCTTCGCCCACAAATATTCCGGCGACGGCGGCGTCTGCCTGACCTATTTCGGCGACGGCGCGACCAATCAGGGCCAGGTCTACGAGAGCTTCAACATGGCCGAACTCTGGAGCCTGCCGGTCGTCTACGTGATCGAGAACAACAAGTACGGCATGGGCACCTCGGTCGAGCGGGCGTCGTCGACCATCGACCTGCATCAGCGTGGCGCGGCCCACGGCATTCCGGGCGAAGCGGTCGACGGCATGGACGTGCTGGCGGTCAGGGCCGCCGGGGAAAAGGCGGTCGCCCACGCCCGCAAGGGCAACGGCCCTGTCATCCTGGAGATGGTGACCTATCGCTATCGCGGCCATTCCATGTCCGACCCGGCGAAATACCGTTCGCGCGAGGAAGTCCAGAAAATGCGCGAGGAGCGCGACCCGATCGAGCGGGTCAAGGCGATGCTGTCGGCCGACGGCGCCGCGGAGGACGATCTGAAGGCGATCGACCGGGACATCCGCGCCATCGTCAACAATGCGGCGGAGTTCGCCCAGAACAGCCCGGAGCCCGACCCCGCCGAACTTTATACCGACGTGCTGGCGGCCTGATGCGTTGCCGCCCGCACGATAGCGCTGTTCCGGGGAGCTTCCATGCCGATTGAAGTGCTGATGCCGGCCCTGTCGCCGACCATGGAGGAGGGCACGCTGGCGCGCTGGCTGGTCGCGGAAGGCGACCGCGTTGCGCCCGGCGACGTCATCGCCGAGATCGAGACCGACAAGGCGACGATGGAGGTCGAGGCGGTCGAGGAAGGGACCGTCGGCCGGATCGAGGTTGCGGAAGGCGCCGAAGGGGTCAAGGTGAACACGGTCATTGCCTGGCTGCTCGAAGAGGGCGAGGACGCATTGGCCATAGGCGTCGCCGGGGCGGCGGAACCGGCGCCTGCCGCGGCCGAACCTGCCGCGACGCCGGAACCCGCCGCCGACCCTGCGCCGCCGGCGCCTGCGCCCGCCGCATCGCAGCCGCCTACTCCGGAAATCGCCGAGGCGGACTATTCCGGCGAAACGAAAGAGGTCACCGTCCGCGAAGCGCTGCGCGACGCCATGGCCGAGGAAATGCGCCGCGACGGGCAGGTTTTCCTGATGGGCGAGGAGGTCGCC
Source organism: Rhodospirillaceae bacterium (assembly GCA_028819475.1). Classification (NCBI taxonomy): domain Bacteria; kingdom Pseudomonadati; phylum Pseudomonadota; class Alphaproteobacteria; order Rhodospirillales; family Rhodospirillaceae; species Rhodospirillaceae bacterium. Next base: position 97,992 of record JAPPLJ010000020.1, on the reverse strand, counting down.
GAGTATCAGGGCGCCTACAAGGTGAGCCAGGGACTGCTCGACGAATTCGGCGCCGGGCGGGTGATCGACACGCCGATCACCGAGCACGGCTTCACCGGCCTGGGCACCGGCGCGGCCTTTGCCGGGCTGCGCCCGATCGTCGAGTTCATGACCTTCAACTTCGCCATGCAGGCGGTCGACCACATCATCAATTCGGCGGCCAAGACGCGCTACATGTCGGGCGGGCAGGTCTCGGCGCCCATCGTGTTCCGCGGCCCCAACGGCGCGGCCGCCCGGGTCGCCGCCCAGCACAGCCAGGAGTTTTCCAGCTGGTACGCCCATTGCCCGGGCCTCAAGGTCGTCGCGCCCTGGTCGGCGGCGGACGCCAAGGGCCTGCTCAAGGCCGCAATCCGCGACGACGATCCGGTCGTCTTCCTGGAAAACGAAATCCTCTACGGCCGCAGCGGCGAAGCGCCGACCGATCCTGAGCGCATCGTCCCCATCGGCAAGGCGAACGTGGTCCGCGAGGGAACGGACGTTACGATTGTCAGCTTCTCGCTGATGATGGAGACGGCGCTGGCGGCGGCGGAGATGCTGGACAATGACGGGATCGCCGCCGAAGTGATCGACCTGCGCACGATCCGGCCACTCGATACCGCGACAATCGTTGCGTCGGTAAAAAAGACCAACCGGCTGGTCTCGGTCGAGGAGGGCTGGCCCTTCGCCGGCATCGGGGCTGAGTTATGCGCGGTGGCGATGGAGCAGGCGTTCGACGATCTGGATGCGCCGGTGGCGCGGGTGTGCGGCGCCGACGTGCCGATGCCCTATGCCGCCAATCTCGAGAAACTGGCGTTGCCGGATGCCGAACGGGTCGCGCAGGCGGCCCGCGCGGTTTGCTACGCCGATTGAGCCGGGCCGGATAGAGGAACGGGGGAGCGCCGGATATGCCGATCCCAATAACGATGCCGGCCCTGTCGCCAACCATGGAGGAGGGCACGCTCGCCCGCTGGCTCAAGCAGGAGGGCGACGCCGTCAGCCCCGGCGACGTCATTGCCGAGATCGAGACCGACAAGGCGACCATGGAGGTCGAGGCGGTCGACGAAGGCGTGCTCGGCCGGATCGTCGTGGCGGAGGGCACGGAAGGCGTGAAGGTCAACGCCACCATCGCCTGGCTGCTCGAAGAGGGCGAGGACGCCGGCGCTCTGCCAGCCGACGGCGGGGAAGGCGCCGCACCGGCGGCGGAGCCTGCGCCTGCCGCGCCTGAACCCGCAGCGCCCGAACCGGAAGCGGCCGAATCGGAAGCGGCCGAACCGGAAGCGGCCGAACCGGAAGCGGCCGTGCAGCCGGAAAGCTCGCCCGCCGCCGAAGCTCCGGCAGCCGAAGCGCCGGCGCCCGAAGCGCCCGTCGCCGCGCCTGCGCCGGCGCCCGGGGAGGACGGTCGCATCGCCGCCAGTCCGTTGGCCCGGCGCATGGCGAAACAGGCCGGGCTGGATCTTGCCGCCGTCGCCGGCAGCGGCCCGCACGGCCGGGTCGTCAAGCGGGATATCGAGCAGGCGCTGGCGGCCGGCGCGCCCGCCGCCGAAGCGCCCGCGGCTCCGGCTCCGGCCGCAGCCTCTGTCGCGGCGCCGGCCCGTCCGGCAGTGTCCGCCGCAGGCCCGGAAGATCGTGAGATCCCGCACAGCAATGTCCGCAAGGTGATCGCCCGGCGGCTCAGCGAGGCCGACCGCGACATCCCGCAAATCTACCTCTCGGTGGACATGGAGATCGACCGGCTGCTCGCCGCCCGCAAGGACATCAACGAGGCGTTGGACGGGAGGGCCAAGGTCTCGGTCAACGACATGGCGATCAAGGCGGCGGCGCTCGCCCTGCGCCAGGTGCCGGCGGTCAACGCGCAATGGACCGAGACGGCGATCGTACAGCTCGGCGCGGTCGATATCTCGGTGGCGGTCGCTTACGAAGGCGGCCTGATCACGCCCATTATCTTCGACGCCGACAGCAAGGGGTTGGCGCAGATTGCGAACGAGATGAAGGATCTGGCCGGCCGCGCCCGCGAGGGCCGGCTCAAGCCGGAGGAATACCAGGGCGGCAGCTTCACGGTGTCGAATCTCGGCATGTACGGCGTCGGCCATTTCACCTCGATCGTCAATCCGCCCCAGGCCGCGATCCTGGCGGTCGGCGCCGGCGCGCAGAAGGTCGTCGTGCGCGACGGCGAGATGGCGGTCGCGACGGTCATGACCTGCACGCTCACCTGCGACCACCGGGTCATCGACGGCGCGCTCGGCGCGCAATGGCTGCAGGCCTTCAAGGGCTTCGTCGAGCGGCCGCTCAGCATGTTGGCCTGACGGTCCCTCCCCAGCGGCTCGTCCCCAGCGTCGCCGTAACCCGAACCGGTGGTGAAGAGCGCCATGGCCGACACATCCGATACCAGTTTCGATCTCATCGTCGTCGGCGGCGGGCCGGGCGGCTATGTCGCGGCGATCCGCGCGGCGCAACTCGGCCTGAACACGGCGCTGGTCGAGCGCGAGCATCTCGGCGGCATCTGCCTCAACTGGGGCTGCATCCCGACCAAGGCGCTGTTGCGCACGTCGGAGGTCTACCACCTGATGCAGCATGCCGGCGATTTCGGCCTGTCGGCGGACAATGTCGCCTTCGATATCGGCAAGGTGGTCAAGCGCTCGCGCAAGGTCGCCGCCCGGCTCAACGCCGGCGTGAAGCACCTGATGAAGAAGAACAAGGTGACGGTGTTCGACGGCCACGGCCGGCTGGCCGGCAAGGGCAGGCTCGCCGTTCTGAAGGATGGCAAGGAAACCGCCACCCTGTCGTCGCCGCACATCGTCCTCGCCACCGGCGCCCGGGCGCGCACCCTGCCGGGCTTGGAGCCGGACGGTGCGGACATCTGGACCTACAAGGAAGCCATGGTGCCGGAGAGCTTCCCGAAATCCCTGCTGGTCGTCGGCAGCGGCGCCATCGGCATCGAGTTTGCCAGCTTCTACCGCACGCTCGGCGCTGAGGTGACGGTGGTCGAGATGCTCGACCGCATCCTGCCCGTCGAGGACGCGGAAATTTCGGCCTTCGTGCGAAAGGCGGTCGAGAAGCAGGGCATGAAGGTCCTGACCGGCGCCACGGTCGCCGGGCTCGAGAAAGGCCCAAACGGAAACGGGGACGGCATTGCGGCGACGGTCGAGAGCGGCGGGAGCACGCAGACGATGACGGTCGAGAAGGTCATCCTCGCCATCGGCATTACCGGCAATGTCGAGGAACTCGGCCTGGAGGACACCGCCGTTGCGGTCGACCGCGGCCACATCCGGATCGGCCCGTGGGGCGAGACCGGCGAGCCCGGCGTTTACGCCATCGGCGACGTCGCCGGCCCGCCCTGGCTGGCCCACAAGGCGAGCCACGAGGGCATTATCTGCGTCGAGAAGATCGCCGGCGTCCCGGACGTGCATCCGCTCGACACGAGCCTCATTCCCGGCTGCACCTATTGCCATCCCCAGGTCGCCAGCGTCGGCCTGACCGAGGCGGCGGCGGTCGAGGCCGGCCACGAGGTCCGGGTCGGGCGCTTCCCCTTCGCCGGCAACGGCAAGGCGATCGCGCTCGGCGACGACCAGGGGCTGGTCAAGACCGTGTTCGACGCCGGGACCGGCGAACTGCTCGGCGCGCACATGGCCGGGCCGGAGGTCACCGAGCTGATCCAGGGCTATGGCATCGCCAAGACCCTCGAGACGACCGAGGCCGACCTGATGCACACCGTCTTCCCGCATCCGACGCTCTCGGAAATGATGCACGAAGCCGTCCTCGACGCCTACGGCCGCGTCGTGCATTTCTGAAGGGGCGCGGCGCAGGCGGGTGCCAACGGTACGGCGCGGCCCCGCAATACCCGCTGCATGGGACCGATTGTCGGTTTGAGGCGCGGCGGCGCGGCCGGTATATGCCGGGTCGCGGCTTGGCGTCCGTACGACCCGCCGCTTCTGCCGCGACTTCGATGCGCGACATTGACGGGGGATCCATCCGCATGGCGATGACGATCGGGATTCCGAAGGAAGTCCACAAGGGCGAGATGCGCTGCGCCGCCACGCCGGATACGGTGGCGCAGATCGTCAAGCTGGGCTTCGCCGTGACCGTGGAGAGCGGCGCCGGCAAGGCCGCCAAGTTCCCGGACGCCCTGTATCGCGAGGCCGGCGCTGCGATCGGCACGTCGGCGCAGGACATCTGGCGATCGGACATCGTCATGAAGGTGCGCCCGCCGGCGGACCATCCGAAGGAGGGCGTGCACGAGGCCGACCTGCTGAAGGAGGGCGGCACGCTGATCGGTTTCGTCTGGCCGGCCCAGAACGAAGCCCTGATGGACCGGCTGGCGGCGCGCAACGCGACCGTGCTGGCGATGGATTCCGTGCCGCGCATCTCGCGCGCGCAGAAGCTGGATGCGCTCAGTTCCATGGCCAATATCGGCGGCTACCGGGCGATCGTCGAGGCGGCGAGCCATTTCGGCCGCTTCTTCACCGGCCAGATCACCGCCGCCGGCAAGGTGCCGCCCGCCAAGGTCATGGTGATCGGCGCCGGCGTCGCCGGCCTCGCCGCCATTGGCGCGGCGGTCAGCCTGGGCGCCATCGTCCGCGCCTTCGACACGCGGCCCGAGGTCAAGCAGCAGGTCGAGAGCATGGGCGCCGAATTCCTCGAACTGGATTTCGAGGAGGAGGGCAGCGGCGCGGGCGGTTACGCCAAGGTCATGTCCAAGGAATTCATCGAGGCCGAGATGGCGCTGTTCGCCGAGCAGGCGAAGGAGGTCGACATCATCGTCACCACGGCGCTGATCCCCGGCAAGCCTGCCCCGAAGCTGATCACCGCCGACATGGTGAAATCCATGACGGACGGCAGCGTGATCGTCGACCTGGCGGCCGAGCAGGGCGGCAACTGCGAACTGACCGAGCCGGACAGGGTGGTGACGAAGCACGGCGTCACCCTCATCGGCCACACCGACCTGCCGAGCCGCCTGCCGACCCAGTCGAGCCAGCTTTACGGCACCAACCTGCGCCACCTGCTCAGCGACCTGACGCCGGAGAAGGACGGCGTCATTAACGTCGACATGGACGACGAGGTGATCCGCGGTACCACGGTGATCAAGGACGGCGCGGTCACCTGGCCGCCGCCGGCGCCGAAACTCTCCGCCGCGACGCCCGCCGCCAAACCGAAGGAACCGCCGGCCAAGATCGGGCCGAAGCAGCTGACGGTGCGCGAGAAGGCGATCCGCGCCGCCGTCCTGCTCGTGATCAGCGGCATCGCGCTCGCCTTCGTCGGGGCCTTCGCGCCGCCGTCCTTCCTGAACCACTTTACGGTGTTCGTGCTGGCGGTCTTCGTCGGCTTCCAGGTGATCTGGAACGTCACGCCGGCGCTGCACACGCCGCTGATGAGCGTCACCAACGCGATCAGCGGCATCATCGTGGTCGGCGCGCTGGTCCAGCTCGGCAGCGGCTCGACCCTCGTGCTGGCGCTGGCCGCCGTCGCCTGCCTGATCGCCACTATCAACATTTTCGGCGGCTTCCTGGTCACCCAGCGGATGCTGCAGATGTTCCGGAAGAGCTGACGCCATGGCGACCGGTCTGATTGCCGTCTCCTATATCGGCGCCGCCGTCCTGTTCATCCTCAGCCTGGGCGGGCTGAGCAACCAGGAAACCTCCCGGCGCGGCAACGTCTACGGCATCGTCGGCATGGCGATCGCCATGGTGGCGACCATCGTGGCGGTGTTCCTCGACGTTGCCGATGTCGAGGTGCCGCTGATGATCCTCGTCCCGACCATGATCGTCGGGGCGATCATCGGCATTTCGGTGGCGTTGAAGGTCGAGATGACCCAGATGCCGCAGCTGGTCGCCATCCTGCACAGTTTCGTCGGGCTGGCGGCGGTGCTGATCGGCATCGGCAGCTACGTGGATCCGGCGACGGCCGAGCATTACAAGGGCGTCGAGAAGACGATTCACGACGTCGAGATCTATCTCGGCGTCTTCATCGGCGCGATCACCTTCACCGGCTCGGTCATCGCCTTCGGCAAGCTCCAGGGCTCGATCTCCGGCAAGCCGCTGATGCTTCCCGGCCGGCACCTGCTGAACCTCGCCGGCATTATCGTGTCGCTGGTCCTGATGGGTCTCTTCCTTGCTGCGGACACCGTCCCCGACGGCCTGTGGCCGCTGCTGGTCATGACCGCCATCGCTTTCGTCATCGGCGCGCATCTGGTCATGGCGATCGGCGGGGCGGACATGCCGGTCGTCGTCTCGATGCTGAACAGCTATTCCGGCTGGGCCGCCGCGGCGACCGGCTTCATGCTCTCCAACGACCTGCTGATCGTCACCGGCGCCCTGGTCGGCTCATCCGGTGCGATCCTGAGCTACATCATGTGCCGCGCCATGAACCGGCATTTCGTTGCCGTGATCCTGGGCGGCTTCGGCACCTCCGGCGGTTCGGCGGCGGCGGACGAGGGCGGCGAGGTGGTGCCGACCTCGGTCGAGGAAACCGCGGCCATGCTGGGCGACGCGAAAGAGGTCATCATCGTGCCGGGCTACGGCATGGCGGTCGCCCAGGCCCAGGGCACGATCAGCGAGATCACCAACCGGCTGCGCGGCAAGAATATCAACGTGCGCTTCGGCATCCATCCGGTCGCCGGCCGCCTGCCGGGGCACATGAACGTGCTGCTCGCCGAGGCCAGGGTGCCCTACGACATCGTTCTGGAAATGGACGAGATCAACGAGGATTTCACGCAGACCGACGTGGTGCTCGTCATCGGCGCCAACGACATCGTCAACCCGGCGGCCCAGGAGGATCCGAACAGCCCGATCGCCGGTATGCCGGTGCTCGAGGTCTGGCAGGCGAACACTGTCGTCGTCTCCAAGCGCAGCATGGCGACCGGCTATGCCGGCGTCGACAACCCGCTGTTCTACAAGGAGAACACGCGGATGCTGTTCGGCGACGCCAAGGACAGTTTCGACGAGGTGCTGAAGAGCCTGTAGCTCAGGCGGCGCGCCCGCTCTCCCTCAGGCAGTCGTAGTCGTCCGGCCGGGCATCCTCGATCCCGGTCAGCAGCAGCGCGTCGCGGGCCGGGCCGGGGAGGTCGGCGACGGCCCGGCGAAGCGCCTCGCCGACGCGCGCGACCTCTTCGGCGCTGCGGCGGTTGCCGGTAATGAAGGGAAGGCTCGGATAGTCCGGCGACCGGCCTATTTCCTTCAGGTCGCCGGCTGCCGGCTCGTGGCGCAGCGCCAGCGCCCAGGCGACGCAGTCGATAGCGGCGATATCCGCCGTGCCGCCGGCGACGGCCCGGATCGACCCGCGATGGGTGCCGGTGAGCCGGACGGCGCCGAAGAAGCCGTCGAGGGTTTCGCCGTCCGGCAGCGAATCGATCAGCGCCGCCCAGCCGGATTGCGAGGTTTCGCCGTTGCAGGCGGCGACGGCGCCGCGGAAATCGCCCAGGCGCGTCCGCCCGTCCGTGCTCCGCGCGACCAGGATGCTGCAATAGCGCCCCGGCCCGGCGCCCGCCGCGTCATAGGTCGGGCGGCCGAGCAGCGCCACCCGGCCGGCGAGGCCGTTGACATAGGGCCGGCCGCAGGTCTGGCCGACCAGCAGGTCCGGCGAAATCCAGGCGTCGCCGGCCGGCGTCGTCCGGTCGAGGCGGTCCGGCGCGTCGATGCCGAGCGCCGCCAGGTTTGCGGCGATGGCGGCCCACAGGGCGTCGGTCCCGGCCCGGACCTCGGGCCAGTCGTACATCGGGAGCTGGGCAAGTCCCGGCATGGCGGCGTTCAACCGGATGGCGCGGATGGTGTTTCCGGCATCGCGCCAGGATGCACTGCCGGTTCCTTGGGCGCCAGCAGGTAGCGCCGGATCACGGCGCCGTAAGACGGATAGGCATAGCCGTCGTTGAGGCGCAAAATCCGCTCGCGCTCGCGGCGGTACAACGCCGGCAGCTGGTACCAGGCGACTTCCGGCTGCGCATGATGCAGGGCGTGCAAGTGGTTGTTCAGGAACAGGAATCCGAGCAGTCCGCCGCGCTCGATAATGACGCTGCGTTCGCGGAACGGCGCGACGGCCCGGTGTTCGAGAAAGGTACGGATCGAGAGGACCGAAAGCGCCGCATAGCAGGCAAGGGCGTAGAGCCAGAGCGGGATGCCGCCGACGAGGACGACGAGGGCGAGCACGGCGGGCACGGTCGCCAGATGGGCCAGCCAGGCGCGCAGGATGCGGCGGTCGCCCCGCGCGATGGCGCGCAGGTCGTGGCGCAGCAGGCCCAGGGTGAAGAACAGCGGCGCGATCAGCATCCGGCCGGCCAGGCACCGGTTAGCCTGCAGGATGCCGCGCCGCACCGGCCCGTAGCGTTGCCAATCCTCCGGCCGCACATAGTAGCTCTCCGGGTCGGCGAGCGGTTCGGTCAGGTCGGGCGTGGCGTGGTGCGCCAGATGGGTATCGGCGAAGCGGCCGTAGGGCAGGTACAGGCCCAGCCCCGGCGCGCCGAGCAGGTCGTTCAGCCGCCGGTCGCCGAACGGGTGGCCGTGCATGATCTCGTGCTGGAGGGAGGAGTGCAGCACGAGCACCGGGATCATCAGCAGCGCCGCCGCCGTCGCGCCGATCAAGGGCGTCGCGGCCAGCAGGCCTACCCAGGCGCCGTAGACGCCCGCCGCTACCGCCACCGTCGGCCATTCCATCCGGCGCGCCAAGAAACCGCTCCTGCTCGATTTGGGTGCACGCACAATAAAATCGATGCCCGGAACGGTGCAATTTGTGTTTATCGATGGAATTATGGATTATTGTAACGCGTACGCAATTTTTGTTATTTTGCACAACAGCTCGAAAGTCTGCCGAACCGCGCCATGATCGACAAACGCGACCTCTCCCGGGTCTTCCAGGACCGCGTCTCGCTCCTGATCGAACGGTCGGGCGGCAATCTCAGCCGGTTCGCCGGCAACGCCGGCGTCGACCGCTCGGCGCTGACCCAGTTTCTCTCCGCCGGTTCGACCCGGCTGCCGCGGGCCGAGACCCTGGCCCGGCTGGCCGAGGCCAACGGCGTGACCCTCGACTGGCTGCTCGGCCTGAGCCAGGACGAGGCGACGGTCGCGGAGGTGGCGCCGGCGCTCACGGTCGAGCAGGCCGAGGGCCCGGCCGACGAGGAGCGGTTCTGGACCTGGTATCGGGAGGCCCTCGGCTACAAGATCCGCTATGTGCCGTCGACCGTGCCCGACCTGCTGCGCCACGAGATGGTGACCGGGTTCGAATTCCGCTTCCGCGGCCGCTCGCAGATCGAGGCGCGCCGGTCGCTGAGCCAGCGCCAGCTCGACTATTCGCGACGGCCGGAAACCGATATCGAGGTCTGCATGCCGTGGCAGACCCTCGATAACATCGCGCGGGGGGAGGGGATCTGGGCCGAGCTCGATCCGGCGATCCGCGCCGAACAGATCGCCCTCGTCGCCGACCGGCTGGAGGAGTTGTATCCGACCTTCCGCCTGTTCCTGTTCGACGGCCGCCGCGAGTTCGCCGTGCCGCAGACCATCTACGGCCCGCTGCGCGCCGCCGTCTTCCTCGGCCGGGCCTATCTGGTGATCACCCGGACGGAGCAGGTCCGGGCGCTGACCGTCCAGTTCGACACCCTGATCCGCAACGCCGATATCGGCCCCGACCGCGCCGCCCGCTGGGTCAGGGAACGCTGGGGAAATTGACGGCGTTACGGCCGGGCGACAACGCCGCCATTGACCGGCCGGACGGCGCGCGGATAGTGCGCGGCACGACAATCAAACCGGCGGCGCGGCGCATCATGTTGGACAAGACCTACCGGCCCGAAACCGTGGAAGGCCGGCAATACGAACGCTGGGAAGCGGCGGGCGCCTTCCGGGCCGATCCCGAGGCCGGCGGCGAACCCTACGCCATCATGATCCCGCCGCCCAACGTCACCGGCAGCCTGCATCTCGGCCACGCCTTCAACAACACGATCCAGGACATCCTGATCCGCTTCCACCGGATGCAGGGCCGCAACGTGCTGTGGCAGCCGGGCACCGACCATGCCGGCATCGCGACCCAGATGGTCGTCGAACGGATGCTGGCGGAGCAGGGCGTCGCCCTCGACCGCGGCGTCCCGCAGAAGGACAGCAACACCGGGACGATCGGCCGCGAAGCCTTCATCGAAAAGGTCTGGGCCTGGCGGGAGGAATCCGGCGGCACGATCCTGAAGCAACTGCGCCGGCTGGGCGCGACCTGCGACTGGGCGCGCGAGCGCTTCACCATGGACGAGGGCCTGTCCCGCGCCGTGTTGCGCGTCTTCGTGCAGCTCTACAAGGAAGGCCTGATCTACCGGGACAAGCGGCTGGTCAACTGGGACCCGAAATTCCACACGGCGATCTCGGACCTGGAGGTCGAACAGCGCGAGGTCGACGGCCATCTCTGGCATCTGCGCTATCCGGTCGAGGGCGAAGAGGGCCGGTATATCGTCGTGGCGACGACCCGGCCGGAGACCATGCTGGGGGACACCGCCGTCGCCGTGCATCCGGAGGACGACCGCTATCGCGACCTGGTCGGCAAGCACGCGATCCTGCCGCTGGTCGGGCGGCGCCTGCCGATCGTGGCCGACGACTATGCCGATCCGGAGCAGGGCAGCGGCGCAGTCAAGATCACCCCGGCGCACGATTTCAACGATTTCGAGGTCGGCCAGCGCCACGGGCTGGACATGGTCAACATTCTCGACGCCGACGCCCGGATCAACGACAACGCGCCGGAGGCCTATTGCGGCCTCGACCGGTTCGAGGCGCGCCGCCGGATCGTAGCCGATCTCGAAGCGCAGGGCCTGCTGGAGCAAATCGAAGACCACCGGCACAGCGTGCCCCACGGCGACCGTTCGGGGGTGCCGCTGGAGCCCTATCTGACCGACCAGTGGTTCGCCGATGCCGGGACGCTCGCGAAACCCTGTATCGAAGCGGTCGAGGACGGCCGGACGACGTTCGTCCCGGAGCAGTTTTCCCGGGTCTATTTCCAGTGGATGCGCAACATCCAGCCCTGGTGCATCTCGCGCCAGCTCTGGTGGGGTCATCAAGTGCCGGTCTGGTACGGCCCGGACGGCGAAATCTTCGTCGAGGAGGCCGAGGAAGAGGCGCAGGCCGCGGCCGATGCGCATTACGGCGCGCCGACGGCGCTAAGGCGAGACACCGACGTGCTCGATACCTGGTTCTCGTCCGCGCTCTGGCCCTTCTCCACCCTGGGCTGGCCCGACGAGACGCCGGAACTGGCGCGCTACTATCCCGGCAGCGTGCTGGTCACCGGCGAGGACATCATCTTCTTCTGGGTCGCCCGGATGATGATGATGGGCATGCATTTCATGCGCGACGGGGAGGGCGCGGGCCGGGTGCCCTTCGCCGATGTCTACATCCACGGGCTGGTGCGCGACGGCAAGGGGCAGAAATACTCCAAGTCCAAGGGCAACGTGGTCGATCCCGTCGACCTGATGGACAAATACGGCGCCGACGCCCTGCGCTTCACCCTGGCGTCGCTTGCGGTGCAGGGGCGGGACATCAAGCTCGCCGAGAGCCGGATCGCCGGCTACCGCAACTTCGCGACCAAGATCTGGAACGCCGCGCGCTTCTGCGAGATGAACGAGGCGGCCTACGGGCCGGATTTCGACCCGGCGGCCAACGAGAGCCGGGTCAACCGCTGGATCGTCAGCCAGCTTGCGCAGCTCGAACCGCGGGTCAAGGCGGCCATCGAGGGTTACCGATTCAACGAGGCGGCGCACGAACTCTACCAGTTCGTCTGGCACAGCTACTGCGACTGGTATCTCGAATTCGCCAAGCCGCTGCTGCAGTCGGACGACCCGGCGGTACTGGCCGAGACTCGGGCGACCGCCCTGTGGACGCTCCATAAGGCGCTGACCATGCTGCATCCCTTCATGCCGTTCCTGACCGAGGAACTGTGGGAGCAAACGGGCCCCGGAAGCAGCCATAAGGGCGGCAGCCTGCTGATCGCCGCCGACTGGCCGGCCATCGACGGCGCGCTGATCGACGATGCCGCCGACGGCGAACTCGGCTGGCTCGTCGAAATCATCTCGCGCATCCGGGCGGTGCGCGGCGAGATGAACGTGCCGCCCGGCGCGAAAATTCCGCTGATCCTGAAAGGCGCATCGGCCGGGACCCGGGATCGCGTCGCCGCGCACCGCGCCCTGATCGACCGGCTTGCGCGCCTGTCGGACATCCGCTTCGGCGACGCCGTGCCGCCCGGCTCGATCCAGGACGTCGTCGGCGAGGCGACCGTCGTCCTGCCGCTCGCCGATGTCATCGACCTGGACCGGGAAAAGGCCCGGTTGCGCAAGGAGATCGGCCGGGCCGACGGCGAGATCGCGAAGATCGACAAAAAGCTGTCGAACCGGGGCTTTCTCGCCAAGGCGCCGCCGGACGTGGTCGAGGAAAACCGGGAGCGCCGGGACGAGGCCGACCGCGCCCGGGCGAAGCTGTCCGAGGCGCTGAAACGCCTGGAAGCCGCCTGAGGGCCGGGGCGGCGGTTCCGGCAGCCCGTCAATTCAGAGAATCGCTCTAGTGGCCGGCCGTCCGATGAATCTTCGAAATTCCGTCATTGCCGCCCTGCGCGCAGCCGCCGACCCGGTGAGGGCGCCGCAGCAGCAGGCATACATGAAATCCGACATGCCCTATTTCGGCGTCAGCGTGCCGCACTGCCGGCGCATCGTCGCTGCCGTGTTCAGGGCGCACCCGCTGCCCGACGCCGACGCCTGGGAGGCGGCGATTCTCGACCTGTGGCGCCGGGCCGCCCACCGCGAGGAACGCTACGCGGCGATCGGGCTTTTACACTTCAAGCGCTACTCGCACTGGCTGGAGCCGGCGAGGCTTCCCATGGTCGAAGAGTTGGTGGTTACCGGCGCGTGGTGGGACTATGTGGACGCGATCGCGAACCGGGGCATGGGGGCCATGCTTGCCGCCCATCCCCGCCCGGTGACGGCTGTGCTGCGCGAATGGGCCGAGGACGACGACATCTGGAAACGGCGGACCGCGATCCTCGCCCAGCTTCGGGCCAAGAGCGAGACGGATACGGCGCTGCTGGCCGACGCGATCCGGCCGTCCATCGGCGACCCGGAGTTCTTCCTGCGCAAGGGTATCGGCTGGGCGCTGCGCGAGTATTCCAAGACCGACCCGGCCTGGGTCCTGGCGTTCGTCGCAGCGAATCCCGGGCTTTCCGTCCTGAGCCGGCGCGAAGCGCTCAAGCACCTGGAGCGCAGGAACCGGAACGCCCGCCGGTCCGGCCCCGCCGCTCCGGCCTGAATCCGCGGCGACACCCCTGATTTTTCCGGAACAGCGACGATCGGGTGCCGATATGACTCCGACAATCCCTTCGCGCATGGCGGCCGTTCAACTGGTCGGCCACGGCGGCCTCGACAAGCTGCACTACCGCACCGACGTTCCCGTGCCGGCGCCCGGCCCCGGCGAGGTGCTCATCGAAGTCGGTGCCGCGGGCGTCAACAATACCGACATCAACACGCGCATCGGCTGGTATTCGAAATCCGTCGGCGATGCGACGGATGCGGGCGGCGCCGGCGGGTTCGACGAGGTCGACGCCGCAGACGCCGGCTGGTCGGGCGCCGCGCTGGAATTTCCCCGCATCCAGGGCGCCGATTGCTGCGGCCGGATCGTGTACACGGGGGAAGGCGTGGACCGGAACCGCATCGGCGAGCGCCTCATCGTCCGCAGCATGATGCGCAGCCCGGTCGGCCATCGCCCGTTCGAATGCTGGACCTTCGGCTCGGAGTGCGACGGCGCGTTCGCGCAATACGCCACGGCGCCCGCCGCCGAAGCCTACAGGGTCGACTGCGACTGGTCGGACGCGGAACTGGCGTCGATCCCGTGCGCTTACTCGACGGCGGAAAACCTGCTGCACCGGGCCTCGGTCGGGGCGGAGCGGGTGCTCGTGACCGGCGCGTCGGGCGGCGTCGGGTCGGCGGCAGTGCAGCTCGCGAAACGGCGTGGCGCCGATGTCGTCGCTGTGGCAAGCGCGGCGAAAGCAGACGCGCTGCGAGCCATCGGGGCTGACGAAGTCGTCGATCGCCGGGCCGATCTGGTGGCCGCGGTCGGGCGGGACAGTGTCGACGCGGTTGTCGATCTCGTCGCCGGGCCGTCCTGGCCGGGGTTGCTCGATATTCTGCGGCGCGGCGGGCGGTATGCGACGGCCGGCGCGATCGCCGGGCCGCTGGTCGAGCTCGACGTGCGGACGCTCTACCTCAAGGACCTGACGCTGCTCGGCTGCACTTTCCAGGAAGATGCGGTGTTCGAGAACCTGGTTTCCTACATCGAGCGCGGCGAAATCCGCCCGCTGGTCGCAAAGACGTTCCCGTTGAGCGACATCCGCCGGGCACAGGAGGAATTCCTCGCCAAGACCTTCGTCGGCAAGCTCGTCCTCATCCCGCCGGGGTGATTGCTCTGCCAGAGTGGCACTGACCGAATCCCCCTCCCCTTGGGGGAGGGGCTAGGGGAGGGGTCGTTCGGCAGCGCGCCAACGTCGGTACCGTCAAGGATTCGACCGCCGCATACCCCTCCCCCTAAGGGGAGGGGGGATTCCAGATGCGCATTTCTCTTTCGCGGAGCAATCCCCGAATAGGGAACGGCCCGCCTTCGTTCAGCCGCCGGCGCCGGTCTTCCGCACGGCGATGACCCATCCGGTCACGCCGGTGCCCCGGATATGCTCGCCATGCTCCTCGGCCAGCCGGTCGATCCGGCCGTCCGCGGCGAGCGCGTTCAATTTGGCAGTCAGGGCGCCGTCTTCGTAGAAATGCTCGTTCAGGCCGATCACGAGCGGCGCGCCGGGCGACACGATCCGCAGAATTTCGTCCAGACACTCCGGCTGGATGTGGCCGAAGCCGAAGACGCCCACGGCGACGGCCGCATCGTAGGCGCCGTCGGTCGCATCGAGGGGCGGCGTATTCAGGTCCGCACCGAACAGCCGGCGGTAGAAGCCGGTCCCGCGCGCTTTCTCCAGCATGCCGGCGGAAAAGTCGCAGCCGTCGATGACGCCGTAGCCGGCTTCGGCCAGGGCCGCGCCGGACAGGCCGGTCCCGCAGCCGATATCGAGGATTTCGGCCCGGCGGTCCGTCAGGTAGCGCGCCAGCATTTCGGCGCAGCGAAGCGGCTGGGCGTAGCCGTTCTCCTCGATCAGTTCGGTGTCGTAAGACGCCGCCCAGCGATCGTACATATCGCGGACCTCGACGGGATCGTGCACCTGATAGACGGTCTTGAGGAAACGGCCGTTCCGCGGCGTGTCGACCATGCCAAATTCTCCCTTTGCTCCGGCAGGTTCAGCCTGAGGCCACCGGCGCCTTGCGGATGGCGACGGCCCAGCCGGTCATGCCCGCCGAGTTGATATGGTCGCCATGTTCGTCGGCAAGCCGTTCGATCCGGCCGGCGGAGACGAGGGCGTCCAGCTTCCGCGCCAGCGTGCCTTCGGCGTAGAAATCCGCGTTCACGCCGATAACCAGGGGCGCGCCGGGCGCGAGCAGGCGCAGGATTTCGTCCAGCGCGTCGGGATGGATCAGGCTGAAGCTGAAGACGCCGACGGCAACGGCCGCACCATAGGCGCCGTCACGGACCCCGAGCGGCGGCCGGTTCAGGTCGGCCTCGAACAGCCGCCGGTAGATGCCGCGCTCCTGCGCCTTCTCCAGCATACCCGGCGTCAGGTCGCAGCCGTCGACGGCGCGGTAGCCGGTCTCTGCGAGGACGGCGCCGACCAGTCCGGTACCGCAGCCGACATCGAGGATCGCCGTGCCGCGGTCCGGCAGGAAACGGGACAGCATTGCGGCGCTGCGGCGCGGCTGGACATAGTCGTGATCCCCGGTCAGCTCGGCGTCGTAGGTCTCCGCCCACTCCGAGTAGAATTGGCGCGTTTCGGCAATCGTGCGCACGTCGTGGGCGCGCTTCAGGAAGGTGCCTTCTTCGGCGATGTAGGACATGTGGATTTCTCCTCCGTTCCGGCTATCCTAGCGGCGCGGCGCCACTTTGCCATCGCGCGAATGGATGCGCTTCCCCTGCGTTGAACATTGAACAAGGAGACCGACGGTGGACCGGGAAACCCTGGACCGGCTCGCCCTGCGCGACCTGATCGAGAACTGGGTGCTCTGGCGCGACGCCGGCGACTGGGAGCGCTTCCGCACCGTCTGGCACCCCGACGGCATGATGATGGCGACCTGGACCCAGGGTACCGGCGACGAATTCATCGCCATGAACAGGGCGGGCTGGGAACGCGGCGTCAGCATCCTGCATTTCCTCGGCGGCACGTCGGTCGAGCTGAACGGCGACCGCGCGGTCTGCCAGACCAAGATGACGATCTCCCAGCGCGCCGAGGTCCACGGCGTCCTCGTCGACGTCGTCTGCACCGGCCGCTTCTGCGACTTCATCGAGCGGCGCGGCGGCCGTTGGGGCTTTGTCCTGCGCCAGCCGATCTACGAAAAGGACCGGATGGACCCGGTCGATCCGGCGGCGACCGTCGCGCTCGATCCCGAAGTCCTGGCGCGGTTTCCGGCGGGATACCGCCATCTCGCCTATCTCCAGACGCAGATCGGCTACGACGTCAAGCGCGACATGCCGGGGCTCAGGGGGCCGGAGGTCGAACGGCTCTACGCCTGCGGCAAGGCCTGGCTGGACGGCGGGCCGCTCGACTGGCTGCGCTGAGCCGGCCCGGCTAGGGAAACAGCGGCGCCTGCTCCAGCCCGGCGGTTTCGGGCAGGCCGAACATCAGGTTGACGTTCTGGATCGCCTGCCCGGAAGAGCCCTTGACCAGATTGTCGAGCGTCGAGACCAGGATCGCCCGGCCGGGCAGCCGGTCGGCATAGACCTGCAACAGGACATGGTTCGAGCCGCGGACGTGGCGCGTCGCCGGCGCCATGCCCTCCGGCGCGACATGGACGAAGGGCTCGTTCGCATAGCGCGCTTCGAGGCAGGCCCTGAGGTCCGCAGCGGTCGTGCCGCCGCTCAGCCGGACATAGGTCGTCAGCAGCTCGCCCCGGTTCATCGGCATCAGGTGCGGCGTGAAATTGACCAGCACCTCGCGGCCGGCGGCGAGCGACACTTCCTGCTCGATCTCCGGCGCGTGCCGGTGGCTTGCGACGCCGTAGGGGTGGATGCCCTCGGCGACCTCGCAGAACAGCGTGCCTTCCTTGAGGCCGCGCCCGGCGCCGGACGTGCCGGACTTGGCGTCGATCACGATATCGGCCGGGTCGATAAGGCCGGCGCCGACCACCGGCAGGATCAGCAGCAGGGCGGCGGTCGGATAGCAGCCGGGGCAGGCGACGAGCCGGGCTTCGGCAACGGCGTCCCGATAGTATTCGGTCAGGCCGTAGACCGCTTCCGGCTGCAGCTGCGGCGCGCGATGGGCGTGGCCGTACCACTCGGCATAGGTCCCGATATCGCGGAGCCGGAAATCGGCCGACATATCGGCGATTTTCAGATGGCCGGGCAGGCCGGCGATAATCTCCTGGGTCGTGCCGTGGGGCAGGCCGCAGACGACGACGTCGCAGGCGTCCCAGTCGGCCTCCGCGACGGTCACCAGATCCGGCAGATCGACTTTGCCGGTTTGGGGGCCGAGATGCGGGAACACCGCCTGCATCGGCTTGCCGGCGTGCCGGTCGGCCGTCATCAGCGTAATGCGGAGGTTCGGGTGGGTCATCGCGAGGCGCACGAGATCGGCGCCGGTGTAGCCGCTTGCGCCGAGGACGCCGACCCTGATCTCGCCTGTGCTCATGACATCGACCCGTATTCCGCGCGCCCGCCGATATTTCGGCCCATTCCCGTTCGCGCCAAACTGCTGTAGGTGGGCAGCGAACTAGTCAGACGCCGCCCGAGGTCCAGAAGGCTTAATGGCCCGTCTCTCCGAAACCCTGACGATCGCCCGCTCGGCGAACGACCTGTCCGTGTTCATGCGCGCGCTGTTCTACCAGCCGCATTTCCGCATTCTGAACGACGACGGCTGGGCCTTTCACGTCAAGGAAAATGTCGGCCTGCTCGGCCGCCTGTTCCGCAATCCCTCTGAGTTCGCGGTGTTCCTGCGCGAGAGCGAGGACGATCCGGAGAACGAGACCAGCGTCGAAATGCACGCCTACATGTTCGGCTTCGGCCCGATCCCGAAGATCACGCTGCGCAAGCGGATGGATACGCTGCGCGGCTATGTCGAGCATGTCGCGACCCAGCCCCTGCCGGAAGGGGCGGAGGAGGACGAGAACGGGGACTGATTGCGGGCTGCCGGGCGCCGGGATCGCAGCAGCGCCCCGATGCCGCCTAGCGCTTCGAGAACTGGAAGCTGCGGCGGGCCTTGGCCTTGCCGTATTTCTTGCGCTCGACGACGCGGCTGTCGCGGGTCAGGAAGCCGCCCTTCTTCAGGACCGGCCGCAGCCCCGGCTCGAAATTCGCCAGCGCCTTGGAAATGCCGTGGCGCACCGCGCCGGCCTGGCCGCTGAGGCCGCCGCCCGAGACCGTGGCCATGACGTCGAACTGGTCGCGGCGGTCCGCCGCCTCGAAGGGCTGGTTCATCACCATGCGCAGGGTGGCGCGGGCGAAATAAATCTCGGCGTCGCGGCCGTTGACGTTGACCCGTCCGGCTCCCGGCTTGATCCAGACCCGGGCGACGGCGTCCTTGCGCTTGCCGGTCGCGTAAGCCCGGCCCTGGGCGTCCAGTTTCGGTTCGTCCGGTCTGCCGGCGTCTTCCGCCGCCGCGGCCGCACCCGTCGGCAGCAGGGAGGCCAGGGTCGCCGCCGCCTTGTCCAGGTCGCTCAACTGTTCGCCGCTGCCCGTGTCTTCGGGGCCGGCAGCTTCGGCGGCGGTTTCTTCGGCAGCGGTTTCGGCGGTTTCGGCGGTTTCGGTTGCGCTCATCGGGTCGCAGCCTCTCTGTTCTTGGGCCTGTTCTTGCGGTTGCGCGCGCCCAGGTCGAGCGCCTCGGGCTGCTGCGCTTCATGGGGATGGTCGGCGCCGGCATAGACGCGCAGGTGGGAAAACTGCTGGCGGCCCAGCGGCCCGCGCGGCAGCATGCGCTGCACGGCCTTCAGGATCGCCCGCTCGGGGTGCCTGCCTTCCAGAATCTGTTCCATCGTGCGGCTCTTGATGCCGCCGGGATACCCGGTGTGCCAGTAGATGCGCTTGCCGGCCCGCTTGTTGCCGGTCAGGTGGATCTTTTCGGCGTTGACGACGACGACGTGGTCGCCGCAATCCATGTGCGGGGTGTAGGTGGTCTTGTGCTTGCCGCGCAGCAGGTCGGCCACCTCGACGGCGAGCCGGCCGAGCACCAGGTCCTTGGCGTCGATCAGCCACCATTTCTTCTCGATGTCGGACGGCGTTGCCGAGTAGGTTTTCATCGGGCTGGATCCGGTGCGTCTGGAAGAGTCTCTCGCCCGGCCGCACCCCGCGGCGCCGGCGGGGCGCGTTGGGCAGACCGGGAGCATATCGGTGAGCGCGGCGACAGATAGGCGCGCGAAATCGCAGCGTCAAGCGGCAAATCGTCAATAATTCCAATAATTTATTATTGTGGTAAATTATTACCGCAAGAGGTGCAGGTCAGTGCCGCCGGAGCCTGGGAAAGCCGGGATATGCTGCGGAGTGGTCTCCGGAATGGTTCGCCATGCCCGGCCTGGTCAGGCATCCCCTGGGCGGCGCGAAGCTGTCGATGCGGCGGTTCGGCCTCTCGTGCCAACGCAGGTTGAAGGCGGCGTATTTCGTGAAGAACGCCATGTCCGAATAATTCAGGTGGTCGTGTATCCACCAGGCCAGGGCCTGCCAGGGGGTTCCCGCTTCGTAGCGTGGAAGGAACCAGGGGATGACGATGGAGGCGGTCGCCCCCATGAGGCCGTCGGCATCCCGCCGGTCCCAGACATGGCGGGAATGGTTCCACACTGTCTCGCCGCAGTTGTAACCCGATGTCCGGCGCTCGTGGCCAAAGCGGTTCAACGCGACGGAGCGGAAGGCCGAGCGGATCGTCACATGGCCGAAGGTGGCGTGGAGGGGTTCGAGCAGTTCCTCGCAAAGCCGGGTTCCGGCAGCGATGGCAAGGTCGGGATCATCCGGGATGTTCGGGATGCCGTGAAAGTTCGCGATTTCGCTGTAGAGCATCTCGCGCATGAAGAAATGCTCCGACAACCGGACCCGGCCGAGGGTTTCGAGGGCCTTCATGGAAGCGGGCTTGCGCATCGGTGAATCCTTCCTGGGGTTATTCCTTCCCGGCTTCGTTCGATCGCCCCTTTCCGGCCGGTCCGGCCGGACCCGGCGGCCGGAAGGCAAAACCGTCAGGATCGGGGCTCACGGCAGGGCGTAGCTGCCGGCGACATGGGCGACGAGGCGCGGATCGTCGTCCATCGACAACTCGATACGCCCCGTGGCGAGCCGCCGGCCGGTCTTCACCAGCTCCGCCCGCGCCCTGAGCAGAGCGCCCGCGGGCCGGCGCAGGAAGTGCATGGTCATGTCGGACGTCACGGACTTGCGGCCGTCCGGATAGGCGGTCATCACGGCGGCATACAGCGCGATGTCCGCCGCGCCCATGAGGACCGGCCCGGCGACCGTTCCGCCGTCGCGCAGGAACTCGTCGCGGATCGGCAGCCGGAACTCGGCCGTACCCCAGCCAAGCGCGGCGATCCGGCCGCCCAGCCAGGTACCGAACCAGCGGCGATTGTCGGTCTCTGCGTGAAAGTCATCCGGCGTGATCAGGGGGGTGTTGTCCATCGGCTGCATGTTTGGGGCTATGCCGGCGCCGGGCCGGCGATTGACCCGTTGCGTCCGACTTCGTAGCGTGGTTCGGCGCGCCCTCAATAGCAGGGCCGGCACGTCCGGCGCCACGACTTCAGTGCCGGCGTTTTCGTCGAACGGGGAGAAACGGCGGCAATGGGCGAACTGGCGAACAAGGTGGCGTGGGTCACCGGCGGCGGCACCGGGATCGGCGCGGCGGGGGCCGAGGCGCTGGCGGCGGACGGCGCCGTCGTCGTCCTGTCCGGCCGCCGCAGGGATGTGCTCGACGAGACGGCGGCGCGGATCGCCGCGCAGGGCGGTATGGCCGCGGCGATGCCGGTCGATGTCGCGGACGGCGCGGCGATGGCGGCTGCGGCCGACGAAATCCGCGACCGGCACGGAACGATCGACATTCTGGTCCATTCGGCGGGCACGAATATCCCCGACCGCTCCTGGAGCCGGATCGAACCCGAGGGCTGGAAGCTGATTGTGGATGTCAACCTCAACGGCTCCTACAACGCGGTGCAGGCGGTGCTGCCGGCGATGCGCGCGGCGGGCGACGGCCTGCTGATCCTGGTCTCCTCCTGGGCCGGGCGCTACGACACCCTGCTCACCGGCCCCGGCTACAACGCGACCAAGCACGGCATGCGCGCCATGGCCGCCCATCTCAATCTCGAGGAAGGGAAGAACGGCATCCGCTGCTGCACCGTCATGCCCGGCGAGGTGAACACGCCGATCCTCGACAAGCGGCCGATCCCGGTGCCGGAAGAGGAGCGCGTGCGCATGATGCAGCCCGAAGATATGGGCGAGACCATCCGCTTCGTCGCCCGCCTGCACCCGCGGGTCTGCGTCAACGAAATCCTGATTTCGCCGACCTGGAACCGGCTGAACGTCCAGCCCGCAGGATAAAAAGCCGCAACCATGGGCGCAGTTGGCATTGCCGCCGGCGCGCCCTAGCTTTTTCGGGTCGGGCCGGATCGGCCCCGAATTCTGCACCCGAAACATGACACAGGTGCGCGATGTCCGCCGAAAAGTGGTCGCCGGAGTCCTGGCGCGATAAGCCGGCGCTTCAAATGCCGGTCTATGACGACGAGGCGCGGCTCCGGCAGGTCGAAACGACTCTGTCCGGCTATCCGCCGCTGGTGTTCGCCGGCGAAGCGCGGGAGCTGACCCGCCAGCTCGGCCTGGCGGCAGAGGGCAGGGCCTTCCTGCTCCAGGGCGGCGACTGCGCCGAGAGCTTCGCCGAATTCACGCCGAACAACATCCGCGACACCTTCAAGGTGCTGCTCCAGATGACCGTCGTGCTCATGTACGGCGGGTCGCTGCCGGTGGTGAAGGTGGCGCGGCTGGCCGGCCAGTTCGCCAAGCCGCGCTCGTCGGACGTCGAGCGGCAGGGCGACCGGGAATTGCCGTCCTACCGCGGCGATATCGTGAACGGCATCGATTTCGAGGCGGATGCCCGGGTGCCCGATCCGGCGCGCATGATCCAGGCCTACAACCAGTCGGCCGCGACCATGAACCTGGTCCGCGCCTTCGCGCTGGGCGGCTTTGCCGACCTGCACCAGGTCAACCGCTGGACCCAGGACTTCATCCGGGACGACGTGTTCGGACGGCGCTATGTCGAACTGGCGGAGCGGATCACCGAGGCGCTCGACTTCATGGCGGCCTGCGGCGTCGACGCCTCGACCTCGCCCCATGTCCGTGAAGCCAGTGTCTTCACGTCGCACGAGGGGCTTCTGCTGCCCTACGAACAGGCGCTGACGCGGCAGGACAGCCTGACAGGCGGCTGGTACGACTGTTCGGCGCACATGCTCTGGATCGGCGACCGGACGCGCCAGCCGGAGAGCGCCCATGTCGAGTTTCTGCGCGGCGTCGGCAACCCGATCGGCCTGAAATGCGGGCCGAGCCTCGATCCGGACGAGCTGATCCGCCTGATCGATATCCTGAACCCGGACAACATCCCCGGCCGGCTGACCCTGATTGCGCGCATGGGCGCCGGCAAGGTGCGCGCCGGCCTGCTGCCGCTCATCCGCACGGTCGAGCGCGAAGGGCGCAAGGTCGTCTGGTCGTGCGATCCCATGCACGGCAATACGATCAAGGCCACCAACGGTTTCAAGACCCGGCAGTTCGACCGGATTCTCGAAGAGGTGCGCGGCTTCTTCGAAGTGCACGAGGGCGAAGGCACCTATGCCGGCGGCGTGCATTTCGAAATGACAGGCCAGGACGTCACCGAATGCACCGGCGGCGCGCAGGAGATCACCGAAGAGCGCCTCGGCGACCGCTACCACACCCATTGCGATCCGCGCCTGAACGCGAACCAGGCGCTGGAACTGGCTTTCCTGATCGCGGAAATGCTGAAAGCCGGCCGCCAGCGGGCCGGCCTGCAAGTCGCGGCGGAATAGGCCTCCGGCTACGCCGGGAGTGGACTTCGAAAGGGCCGGCGGTGAACAAGACCCGTCCTGCGGAGGCCGATGTCGCGGCCTGGACCGATGCCTATTTCAACCGGTCCAAGGGCATCGTACGCAAGTTCGGCGACGTCACCGTCACCTATGCGATCTTCATGCGCCGGCCCGTCGTCTCGGCGCCGCGGCTGATGATCGACTGGCTGGAGGCGATGGCGGCGGAGCGCGGCGTCGCCATCGGGATCGACCTGCGATATCCGGAAGGCAAATGGGTCGGCGCGGGCGAACCGATCCTCTATCTCACAGGACCGTTCGAGCATCTCGTCGATCTCGAAACCCTGTTCCTGCAGAAGCTCGGCGCGGCCTGCGTCGCGGCCTACAACGCCGATGTCATGTGCACCGAGCTGCCGAAGGTCGCCTTTCTCGGCTTCGACGCGCGGCACTGCGCCGGGACGGATATGGCCGAGATGATGGCCTATGCCGCCAGCGTCGGGTCGGGCCGGGCCCGCCGCAAGGTCGGCGCGGTCGGTTTCGTCGGCAACGCCACGTCGGCGACGGCGCATTATTTCGGCCGGGACGGCGGCATCGGCACCATGCCGCACGCCATCATCGGCTATGCCGGCTCGACGCTGCGGGCGGCAGAAATGTTCCACGAGGCCTATCCGGACGACGACCTGACCATCCTGGTGGACTATTTCGGCCGCGAGGTGTCGGATTCGCTTCAGGTCTGCCGCGCATTTCCGGAGTTGGCGGCCTCCGGCCGGCTGTCCGTCCGGCTCGATACGCCGGGCAGCCGCTACATGGAAGGGCTCGACCCGTCGATCGCCTATTCGGTGCTCGACCGCAACGCGCCGGAATCGATCCGGGGCTATCGCAGCGAGGCCGAACTGCGCCACCTGATCGGACCCGGCGTTTCCGCTGCGGCGATCTGGACGATGCGCGAGGAGCTCGACGCCGCCGGCTTCGGCGCCGTGCGGATCGTCGCCTCTTCGGGATTCGGCCCGGCAAAATGCCGGGTCATGGCGATCGCCCACGCACCGGTCGACGCGATCGGCACCGGCAGCTTCCTGCCCGACGACTGGCACGAGACCTACGCCACCGCCGACGTCGTCGAATATGCCGGCCGGCCCCAGGTCAAGATCGGCCGGGAATTCCTGCTCCGCAAATAGCGCTGCTATCGGTTCAGTTGAAGGCGGCAACGACCCTGAACGGGACTTCGGCGACGACGCGCCGGCCGTCGAGCACCGCCATTGTCCACCGGCCTGCCGCCATTTCCCACATATGGTCGAAGCGGAACAGTTGCCGCCGCAGGATGCCGATGGCCACGAACCGGTCGACCAGGACGCTGCCCGACCGGCCGGTCGCCGGGTTGGTCATCTTGGGGAACCGTATGACTAGGGCGAGGGTTCTGCCGATCAGGCGTGCGTCGCTCACCTGGAAGCGCATTCCGAATGTGAGGCGCGGTTGCGCGAGGATCGTCTGGGTCCGCCGCAGGAGCCGGACGTTGGCCGCCGTGAAGCGCCAGCCCGAGAGGTCGCCCGGCGCCTCGACCTGGCCGAGGTCGCTGTGCCCATAGATGCCGTAGTCGAAGATCCGGACGCCGTTTTCGCGGATTTTCCAGGACGCTTCGTCCTGCGCGCGCGCCGTCGTGGCTGCGACGCCGGCCGCAACGATCAGCGCCAGCGCCGGGAGGGCCGGTCTAGTTGAGCGGAACCACGACACGCAGCACTTCCTCGTGCAGCAGCGTCTCGCCGTCCAGCAGTTGGAAGCGCCAGAGCCCTTCGGCCAGTTCCCACAGGTAGTCGAAACGGTAGCCGTCGTAGTAGACGCCGCTCGACAGCGGCATGAACGGGCGCGACTGCGACGTGCCAGTGCGCCCGGTCTGCGGATCCTGCAGCGGCGGGAAGGCGGTGCGCAGCGTGAGCTGCCGGCCGAGCAACGTCGGATCGGCGATCCTGAAGCGATAGCCGAAGCTCCGGCCCAACTGGGCAAAAACCGTGCGGGTGCGCCGGAAGATGCGGATGTTGGAGACGACGTTGCGCTCGCCGCTGATCGCCCGCTGCGCCGCGGCCCGGTGGTCGACGCTGAGCTTGTAGACGCCGTAATCGACGACCGAGATCGGAGGCCCGCCCAATGCCGGGCCGGCGGCGGCAACGATCAGGACGATCGGCAGGGCGGCGAATATGCGCATGGGGTGCGTTGGGCGCTACGGCCAGAGGGCGTCCAGCGGAAAGCTGATCGCTTCGAAGGGGGGAATGGAGACCGGATCGGCATTGCGCGCCGTGGCGATCAGGACCCATTCGCCGTCGCGCAGTTCGAAGGCTTCCAGATCGCGCGCCGCCGGGTCGATAAACCAGAGGTGGGCGACGCCTTCGCGGGCATAGACCGGGCGCTTGCCGTGCCGGTCGAGATCGCGGGTCGAGGGCGAAAGCACCTCGCAGACCCAGTCCGGCGCCAGGGTAACGAAAGCCGTGTCGGGAAACTCGGCCATCCGCGCGCGCCGCCAGCCGGCGATGTCGGGCACGACGATGTCCTCGCCGAGGTGAAGTTCCGGCTCGAAGACGATCCACCAGCCGCCGGGACCGCCTTCGCCGAAGTCGAAGGGATCGCCGATCTTGCCGCCGAGGACGGAACTGGCGCGCGCATGCGGCATTGCCGGTCGCGGGTGAGTATGGAGCGCCCCTTCGACGACCTCGGCGACCATGTGCGTCGGCGCGTCGATCACGTCCTGGTAGGTCGCGGGGCGTTCGAGGGGTTTTCGGGCCGCCTGGGGCGGGGCCATGTCTCCAGTCTCCGAACTGACGATGCGCCAACCATAGCATATCCGTATCGGGGACAGTAGGCGCGGCAACCGCTGTCGCCTGCGCGCTCCGTTTCGGCGGCATTGCGATGTTCCGCCGCCTTCCAGCATCGCGCCGGGCGGCAATATCTCCGGCAAGCAATCTCCGACCGGGACGCGTTGACGCCGTCAGCAGACCTTTGGCGCCGGGAATCAGGATAATCATGACCGATTCGCTTCGCATCGCTGTTGCCCAGGTCAATCCGACCGTCGGCGACGTTTCCGGCAATGCGGCGATGATGTTCGAGCATTGGTTTGAGGCAGCGAAAAAGGGCGCGGACCTGGTTGTATTCCCAGAGTTGTGCCTTTCGGGCTATCCCCCCGAAGATCTGGTCCAGAAGGCGTTTTTCCTAGACTTTGTTCATACGGAAATCGATCGACTTAAGAGGCAATCGACAGCGATCCCTGCTGGGCTACTTTTCGGATCGCCTTGGCGTGTCGAAAGCCAAGTCTACAACGCCGCCGTCCTGATCGACCGCGGCACGCTCGCCGTCCGCCGCAAATACGACCTGCCGAACTACGACGTCTTCGATGAAAAGCGGGTCTTCGCTGCCGGCGACCTTCCCGGCCCGGTCGACTTCCGCGGCGTCCGGATCGGCATTCCCGTTTGCGAGGATGTCTGGACGCCGGACGTGCTGGAGTGCCTGGCCGAGACCGGCGCGGAACTCGCCATCGTGCTCAACGGGTCGCCCTACGAGGCCGGGCGCTACGACACCCGCCTCCAGGTCGTGCTCGCCCGGGTGCGCGAATCCGGCCTGCCGATCCTCTATGTCAACCAGGTCGGCGGCCAGGACGAACTGGTCTTCGACGGCGCCTCATTTGCCGTCAACCCGGACTATTCGCTGGCCGCCCAGCTGCCCGGTTTTGAAGAGACCGTCGCGATGACGCACTGGCGGCGCGACGGCGACGGCTGGGTCTGCGAAGAAGGCGAGCGCACGCCGCCGCCCGACGGCCTGCAATCCGTCTATCAGGCGATGGTCCTGGGCCTGCGCGACTATGTGCGGAAGAACGGCTTTCCGGGCGTGATTCTGGGCCTGTCCGGCGGCGTCGATTCGGCGCTCTCCGCAGCCGTGGCCGTCGATGCCCTGGGCCCGGACAAGGTCTGGACGGTGATGATGCCGTCGCCCTACACCTCCGAAGAAAGCCTGCAAGACGCTGCCGCGGCGGCGGCGCTGCTCGGCGTGCGGCTCGACAGGATCGATATCGGCCCGGCCATGGACGCGTTCGGGGCCATGCTTGCGCCGCAGTTCGACGGCCGCGAAGCCGACGAGACGGAAGAGAATATCCAGGCGCGCTCACGCGGCCTGGCGCTCATGGCGATCTCCAACAAGTTCGGCCACATGGTGCTGTCGACCGGCAACAAGTCGGAAATGTCGGTCGGCTACGCCACCCTCTACGGCGACATGTGCGGCGGCTACTCGGTCCTGAAGGATGTCTACAAGACCGACGTTTTCCGGCTGTGCCGCTGGCGCAACCAGCAGCGCCCGCCCGGCGCGCTCGGCCCGGCCGGCCGGGTCGTGCCCGAGCGGGTGATAACCAAGCCGCCCTCGGCGGAACTGCGGCCGGACCAGAAGGACGAGGATTCCCTGCCGCCCTATGCCGACCTGGACGATATCCTGCACTGCCTGATCGAGGAGAATATGGGCACCGAGGAGATCGTCGCCCGCGGCCACGATCTGGAGACGGTGCGCCGGGTCTGGAAGATGCTCGATACGGCCGAATACAAGCGCCGGCAGGCGCCGCCCGGCGTAAAGATAGGCACCCGGGCGTTCGGCAAGGAGCGCCGCTACCCGATCACCAACGCATTCCGCGGCCAGATCTGAGCGCGGCCGGGCGCGGCCCTTCCGGCTCCCCCGTCGGCTGCCCTGTCAAGCGCCGGAGCGTCCGCAATCCGTTCAACACACGGTCGCGTTCCGCGCACCACATTCCTTGCGGGCGCGGGCGAGTTCGGCAGGATATTGCCGGGCGCGCATCATGCCGGGGATCACCTTGCCGCCGATGACGAAGGCCGGCGTGCCGCGGATGCCGAGCCGCTCCGCAAGCTGGAGGTTGGCGTCGATCGCCGCTTCGATTTCGCGCGCCGCCATGTCGGCCTTGAGCTTCGGAATGTCGAGCCCGGCCTGCGCCGCGACCGCCATGATCTTCGCTTCGTTCAGCGCGCCCCGATGGCGCATCAGCCGGTCGTGCATCTCCCGGTATTTTCCCTGTCTCGCCGCGGCCAGCGCCGCGCGCGCCGCGAGCCGGGAAGACGGGGCGAGAATCGGGTATTCCTTGAAGACGATACGGACGTTGCCGTCCGCCTTGGCGGCGGCCAGCATGTGCGGATAGGCCCGTTTGCACCAGCCGCAATTGTAGTCGAAGAACTCGACCACCGTTGCGGTGCCCTTCCGGTTCCCGCCGACCGGGTCGGCCGCATTGCGCAGCAGGGCATCTCGGTTTTCCGCGATGGCCCTCTCGGTCGCCGCTTCCTTGGCCGCTTCGTCGCGCCGGCGCATTTCCTGAATCGCCTCGACGATAACCTCCGGGTTTTTGATCAGATAGTCCCGGACGATTTTCCGGATCTCTTGCTTCTCGCTGTCGTCGAAGCGGGTGTCGGCCTGAACCGGCGTAACGGCAGCGCCGAGGGGCAGCGCGATCGCAACAGCCAACGATACGATGCGGTTGAGCATAATGGGGCGGTTGACCATGATTGGCCTCTCTTTCGCGTCGGGCGCCGCGGAACCGGCGCCTAGCGGCGGCCGGGGCCGGCGTTGAGCCGGCTGCCCTTGATGTCCTGGATCCGCCGCCAGCCGGGCGAGCCGGGCTTGAGCAGGCGTTCGGCCCGCCGAACCTGCAGGCGCACCTGGGCCATGTCGCCGAGCAGCAGATAATATTCGGCGAGCGCGGCGGCACTCTCGCCGAACTGTTCGAGCCGGCCGTGCGCCACAGCCCGCAGCCGCCAGCCGGTCGCGAAGGTCTTGTCCCTGGCGGTTGCATCGACCAGATGGCGAAGCGCCGTCTGGACCCGGTCGCGCTCGCCGGTCTGCAGCAGGGCATGGGCGTAGGCGCTGCGGATCAGGGCTTCGCGGGGCGCGAGGCCGACCGCCGTTGCATAGGCCTGCGAGGCCCGGTGCGCCAGCCCCCGTTCAAGCAGAATCTGTCCCTTGAGCTCGTGAAAGAAGGCGTCGCGCGGCGCATTGCGGATCAGGCCGTCGATCGTCGAGAGGGCGCTGTCGAGCCGTCCGGCGCGATGATAGGCGATTGCGAGCGCATAGCGCGCCTCGGGCGCGCCATCCTTGCCTTCGTACCGCGCAATGACGGTGCCGGGCGGAGTAAGAAATCCCGTCAGTTTGGCCCGCACCCGGGCGTGGATCCTGCGGAATATGGCCGGAGTCGGTTTCGCCGTGTGGGGCGAGCGCCGCATGTGGTGCCGGATCCGGCTCAGGCGCTCCCGTGTCAACGGGTGGGTCCGCAGATACGGATCCTGCAGCGATCCCAGGAGCGCTTCCTGCGAGATCAGCCGTTCCATCAGGGCTGCCAGGCCGCCCGCGGATACGCCCATCCGGTCGAGTGTCGCCAGCGCGAACGCATCGGCCTCGTTTTCCATGCTGCGCGTAAAGCGATAGAGCGTACCGTGGACGATCGAACTGCCGAGGCTTGCGACGGCGCCGGCCGCCTGACCGTCGCCCGAGGCGACGCCCGCTCCGGCCGCCAGGATGAAGGTGAGGATCTGTTTGATGTGGGCCTCGCGGAGCGCGCTGCGCAGCTGGGTCAGATGCTGGCCGGCGATATGGCCCGCCTCGTGTGCGAGGACGCCGATCACCATGCCGGCGTCTTCGGCCTCCTGCAACAGGCCGGTATTGACGAAGATATGCCGGCCGCCGGCGACGAAGGCGTTGAGCCGCCGGTTGTTGACGATATGGACCCGCACGTCGTCGGCGCCGAAGCCGATCGTCGCGAAAACCGGCGCGCTGTAGGCGCGGATGGCGCGTTCGATCTCGGCGTCGCGGATCAGCGGCAGGCCGCGCGCCGAAGCAGTTGCCGGGAGCGCCGTTCCGGCGACGAAGGCCAGCAGGATTGCAAAGGAGCGGATCATCGGGTAGGGCGCAGGGGTCTGGATCTCCTCCGGAAGCTATGGTCGGGGCGCCCGTTATTCGCCTGCGGCCAATTTCCCGCCCGTCCCTTGCCTCGGGAGGCGTCGCCACAGTGATCAAAGTCGCGGACCGCGGCCGGGTTTCGCCATTTATCGTAATGGATGTGATGCGGGCCGCCAACGAGCGCGAAGCGGTTCGCGGAGATGTGATTCATCTCGAGGTCGGCCAGCCGTCCACCGGCGCTCCCCGCGGTGTGGTCGAAGCGGCGAAAGCGGCGATGGACGGCGATGCGCTCGGCTATACCGACAGCCTCGGCATACCGGCGCTGCGCGAAGCCATCGCCGGGCACTATCGGGACTGGTACGGCGTCGACGTGCCCGTCGGCCGGATCGCGGTGACAACGGGATCGTCCGGCGGTTTCGTTCTCAGCTTTCTCTCGGCGTTCGACCCCGGAGACCGGGTTGCGACCGTGGCCCCGGGCTACCCCTGCTACCGGAACATTCTCGGCGCGTTCGGCATCGAGCCGGTCATACTGGAAGGGTCGGCGGCAGACCGCTACCAGCCGACGTCCGCCCTCCTGGAAGCGGCGCATCGCGAAGCGCCGCTCGACGGCCTGATCGTCGCCAGCCCGTCCAATCCGACCGGAACGGTCCTGGGCGGCGAGGAATTCCGGGCGATTTCGGACTGGTGCGCAACCCGTCAGGTGCGCTTCATTTCCGACGAGATTTACCATGGCATCGCCTATGGCGGCCCGGCGCCGACCGCAGCCGCGATCGATCCGGACGCCGTCGTCATCAACAGCTTCTCGAAATATTTTTCGATGACCGGCTGGCGGCTCGGCTGGATGATCGTGCCGCCGGACCTCGTCCGGGCGGTCGAATGCCTGGCGCAGAACCTGTTCATTTCGCCGCCCACGCTCAGCCAGCGCGCCGCCGTCGCCGCCTTCGATTGCCATGAGGAATGCGAAGCGAACGTCGCGGTGTACCGCCGCAACAGGGCGCTGCTGCTCGACGGGCTGCCGGCTGTCGGCTTCGATCGCCTCGCGCCGGCCGACGGCGCCTTCTATCTTTATGCCGATATTGCCGGCCTCACCAACGACAGCCGGGATTTCTGCGCCCGCATGCTGAGCGAGACCGGAATCGCCGCCACGCCGGGTGTCGACTTCGACGCGGCGCGCGGCCACGCCCAGATGCGGTTCAGCTATTGCGCCGCCACGGCCGACATCGAAACGGCGCTGGAACGGCTGGCGCGCTGGCGGAGCTAGCCGGTTCGTCCGTCCGTCCGGCGACAGGGCAATCCCGGGGCAATCCCGGGGCCGTCGGGCGCCTACCCGCCGACGTTCCACCAGCCGCGGCGTTTCCTGACCGGCGAACCGTCCGGTCCTCCGGGTTCCGTACCGGATTCGGACTCGGGTGCTTCCGCCGCGTCCGCGTCGCCGGTGCTCCGATCGGCGCCGGAACCGTTGGCGCCGGAACCGTTCGTGCCCGCCGCGACGGGTGCCGCCGGTTCGGCCGCCTCCGAATTGCCGTCTGCCGGCGAAGAGTCCGGCGCTTCGGCCGGGCCCGGATCGGATTTGGCGGCTGCCGTTTTGGCGCGCGAGCGGCGCGCCCGCTTCGGTTTCGGCGGCTCCTCCGCCGCCGCTTCGTCCGGGCCGGCGGCCGGCGCCGACTCTGCATCCTCCGGCGCAGCAGCGGCCGCCTCCGCGGGAGGATCGGTAGTCCCGGCTCCTTCTTCGGCCCCGGCGGCCCCGGCGGCCGGGGGGGCTTCGGGGGCGGCCGCGGCGGCGGGGGCGCGCCCCGCGCCCCGCCGGGGGGGGGGGGGTTTTCTTTTGGGGGGGCCCGGGGGGGGCGCCGCGGGGGCCCCCCCCGCCGGGGGGGCGCCGCCCGGCTCCGTTTCGGTCGAGGGCACATCGACGTCCGGCGCGTCGGCGGCCTCGACGTCGGTTTCGACCTCGGCCCCGGCGTCTGCGTCGGCCCCGGCGGCTTCCGCGCCGTCGGCTTCCGCGCCGTCGGCCGCCTCGCCGCTGCGCCGCCGCCGGCCCCCGCGCCGGCCGCGCCGGCGCCGTTTCGGTTCGTCGCCGTCTTCCGTCCGGGCCTCAGCGGCCTCGGCGGCGTCCTTGCCGTCCTCGGTATCGCCGGTTCCGGTCTGCGCCTCCGCTTCGATTTCGTCGGTCCGCTCCTCGTCGCCGCGCCGCTTGCGCCCGCCGCGCCGCCGCCGGCGCCTGCCGTTGGCTTCCTCGGCCGCTTCCGCTTCCTCTTCGTCGGCCATGCCGGGCCTGGAAACGGTCTTTTCGATCCGGTGATCCGGCGGGACCAGCGTGTCGTCGGCCTCGACGAGGATGCGGAAATCGTAACGCTCCTCGACCGCGGTCAATTCGGCGCGCTTCTGGTTCAGAATGTAGAAGGCGACCTGGGGCGGCACACTGACCGTAACCTCTTCGGCACGCTGGCGGGTTCCTTCCTCTTCAATGGCGCGCAGGACCGTGAGCGCGGTCGATTCGGTCGAACGGATCAGCCCGCTGCCGCCGCAGGTCGGGCAGGTGTTGCTCGAAATCTCGATAACGCTCGGCCGCAGCCGCTGGCGGGACATTTCCAGCAGGCCAAACGCACTGATCCGGCCGATCTGGATGCGCGCGCGGTCGCTCCCCATGGCGCTCTTCAGGCGCCGCTCGACCGCATGGCGGTTGCGGCCGTCCTCCATGTCGATGAAATCGATGACGATCAGGCCCGCCAGGTCGCGCAGTTTCAACTGGCGCGCGATTTCGTCAGCCGCTTCGAGGTTCGTCTTGACGGCGGTTTCCTCGATGTTGCGCTCGCGGGTCGCCCGGCCGGAGTTGACGTCGATCGCCACCAGGGCCTCGGTGCTGTTCAGCACAATGGTGCCACCGGACTTGAGCTGGACCGAAGGGCTCTGGATGTTGTCGATCTGCGCCTCGACCTGATAGCGCTGAAACATCGGAATCTTCGGCTCCTTGTAGGCTTTGACCCGCTTGGCATGGCTGGGTATCAGGAGCTTCATGAAGTTCTTTGCCGTGCGGTAGCCGACGTCGCCCTCGACCAGGACCTCGTCGATCTCCTTGGTATAGAGATCGCGGATCGAGCGCTTGATCAGGTTGCCCTCCTCGTGGATCAGGGCGGGCGCCGTCGATTGCAGGGTGCGCTCGCGAATCTCGTCCCACAATTTGAGCAGATATTCGTAGTCGCGGCGGATTTCCGCCTTGGTGCGCCGCGCCCCGGCGGTCCGGACGATCACGGCCATTCCGTCGGGAATGTCGAATTCGTCGAGGATATTCTTCAGCCGCTTGCGGTCGGCCATATTCGATATCTTTCGCGAGATGCCGCCGCCGCGCGGCGTATTCGGCATCAGCACGCAATAGCGCCCGGCCAGGGAGATATAGCTGGTGATCGCCGCGCCCTTGTTGCCGCGCTCTTCCTTGGCGACCTGGACCAGGATGATCTGCCGGCGGGAAATGACCTCCTGGATGCGATAGCGGCGCTGCGGCCGGCGGCGGCGTTCGCCGATATCCTCGATCTCGTCGCCGCCCACCGTATCCACGCTGCGGTCGGCACGGGCGGCGCGCGAACCGCGGCCGCGGCTGCGGCGCGGCGCCTCGTTCTCGTTCGCGGGTTCGCCGCCCGGTTCGTCGCTTTCCGGTTCGTCGGTTCCGGCTTTCGCGCCGGCGCCGTCGTCGCCGGCTTCGTCTGCCCGGGCCGTGCCTTCATCGTCATCCGTTTCGCCGGATTCGGACGCATCGGCTGCCTCGTCGTCGAGCGTTTCGACCGGCTCCGGTTCGGAAGCGCCGTCCTCGTCGGACTCTGCCGTATCGGGGGAGTCGATCTCCTCCGCTTCGGCCTTGGCCTCCGCCTTGGCTTCCGCCGCTTCCTGCTGGATCAGCTCCTCGCGATCCGAGATCGGGATGCGGTAATAGTCGGGATGGATTTCATTGAAGGCGAGGAAACCGTGCCGGTTTCCGCCATAGTCGACGAACGCCGCCTGGAGCGACGGTTCGACCCTGGTCACCTTTGCAAGGTAAATGTTTCCCTTCAACTGGGATTTCTGGCTGGATTCGTAGTCGAAATCGTCCAGCCGGTTGCCGCTGACGACGACCACCCGGGTCTCCTCCAGATGAGTCGCGTCAATCAACATTCGTGTCGTCATCGATGTCTCCGTACGGCTGCGCCCTGGCCGGGCGCCAGCCGGAAAATTTGAAATCGCCGTACGGACGGAAGGGCGCAGAACGGACGTTCCGCGGAACCGGTGTTACAAACGGCCCGACAATAACCTGGGCCTATTTCGTGGCGCCTGCGTCATCGCCAAATTCGCGGTCGTTGGAAGGGGCGCTTGGTATGGGCACCCGTTCTGCCCGACTTTGGCGTCCTGCGGCGCCGGAGATTCCGTCCGGCGATTTCGCCATTGCATTTCGTTGCCCTGGCCCCGACGCGTACTTCGGGCGGCGCTTCGCACCCCGATTGTCGGTTCCGATGCGAATGACGCCGCCGGCTCCGCGTTGCCGGAAAAGGCGCTCTTGCGCGAGCGCGCTGCTTTCCAGCACGGGCCGCAACGGCAAGAAACTAGTCTCAATCGGGCGGCGCGACAATCGGGAATATGTTTGTCAATAAAATTTGAATAAACTTTGTTGCGGGAAAAGACGTCGTCTTGGCTGTACATCCGTTCGCAAATGATCGGGAAATAACGGGGCGATGCAGGATCGAACCATGCCGGAATTCTGCAAGAATCGGGCGCGGGTTCAGCTTGGCGGCGCCTTGGCGGGGATGCTTGTCGCGGCGCTGGCGACACCGGCAATGTCGCAGGAGGCGGCGCGACGGTCGGCCGCTGCCGACACGCCGGACCGGCAGCGCTGGACGGTGGTGCTCGATCCGGGCCACGGCGGCATCGACAAGGGCGCGGTCGGTTCCACAGGCCTGGAAGAAAAAGCGGTGGTCTTGTCGATCGCCCGGGTCGTTCGCCGTTTCCTGGTGCGGGACAGCCGGTTCCGCATCCTGCTGACGCGGAATGGCGATCGATACGTTCGGCTGCAGGAGCGTTACGAATTCGCCCGGCGTCACCGGGCTGCTCTGTTCGTTTCGATCCACGCCGACGCCAATCCGTTCGTCGGGCAGCGGGGGCTGTCGGTCCACACGCTGTCGGCGCGCGCCTCGGACCGGCTGGCGGCGCGGCTGGCAGAGCGCGTAAACCGGTCGGATGCGATTGCCGGCGTCGATCTGCGGGGCTCCGGCAGATCGGTTTCCGCCATTCTCCTTGACCTTGTCCGGCGGGAGACGCGCGCGGGTTCCGCCAGGATTTCGTCGCTGATCGTCCGTTCGGCGCGCGCCCGCGTCCGGCTGCTGAGCAAACCGCAGCGCTCGGCGGATTTTGCGGTGCTGCGGGCGCCGGATGTGCCTTCGGTGCTCGTCGAGCTCGGTTTTCTCACCAATGCGCAGGACGAGGAACTGCTGCGCACGATGACATACAGGAAGCGCCTCGCGGCTGTGCTTGCGCGCGCAATCGCGCAGTATTTCAGCGGGGCTGCGGCCGCCGGCAAGGCCGGCAATCGGGCTTTCGGCGCCGAAAATTCGCGCCGGTGAGTGGCGCCGCCGCCATAGTTCAACCATATAGCTGTGACAGTGGTAACGTGCCCGGCGCCGCCGGCACGGGAGATCGACCGGTGCAGGGCCGCCGGGGCGGAAGAGTTTATGAGCGATATCAGGATCACGCCTGAAGACCGGATTGCCGCCGACGAAACGCCGCACCCGGACGGCCGGCAGCAGGATTCGGCAACGCCACGGCGCGGAACCCGCAAACGGCCTTCCTTCCTCGGCCGCCTGGTCGTGGGTCTGCTCAGCCTGGGTTTCGCCGTGGCGATCCTGGGGTTCGCGGTCGTGTTGTTCGCCTTCTGGTTCTACGGCCGCGATCTGCCCGGCCTTGCCCGGCTGGCGAACTACGAACCGCCGATCGTGAGCCGCGTCTACGCCGGAGACGGCCGCCTGATCGGCGAGTTCGCCACCGAAAAAAGAATTTTCATCCCCTACAAGCTGATGCCCGAGACGGTCGTGCATGCGTTCATTTCGGCCGAGGACCAGCGTTTCTTCACCCATCGGGGCGTCGACCTGATCGGAACGATGCGCGCCGGCTTCACGACGGTGGGCTCCTATCTCGCCGGAGGCAGCCGGGTGGTCGGCGGCTCGACGATCACCCAGCAGGTCGCCAAGAACTTCTTCTTTACCAGCGAGAAGACGCTGAAGCGTAAAATCCGCGAAATCATCCTGGCCATGCGCATCGAAGCGGCCTTGTCCAAGGATCGGATACTGGAACTGTATCTGAACGAGATTTTCCTCGGCAATCGCGCCTACGGCGTGGCTGCCGCGGCCCAGACCTATTTCAACAAGCCGCTGCGCGACCTGTCGATCGCCGAGGCGGCCATGCTCGCCGGCATGCCGCAGGCGCCGACCCGCTACAACCCCTTCAGGAACCCGAGGGCTGCCACGGCCCGGCGCGCCTATGTCGTCCAGCGGATGCGCGCGGACGGCTACATCACCGGAGACGAGGCGCGCCTCGCCCTCAAGGCGCCGCTGGGCCTGGTCCGGCAGGAGGCGCAATCCAGCGTCGGCGCGGAATATTTCGTTGAGGAGCTGCGCCGGGAACTCATCGCAAAATATGGCGAAGAGAAAATGAAAAAGGGCGGCTATTCGGTGCGCTCCACGCTCGACCCGGCGCTGCAGCAGTATGCCGACGAGGCGTTGCGCAAGGGTCTGGTGGCCTATGACCGGCGCCACGGCTATCGCGGACCCGTGGCGCGGCTGCCGCAGACCTACGGCGCGCGCTGGGCCGAGGGATGGCGGAAAAAGCTGTCTCAGGTGAAGCGGCCGGCCGGCGCCGGAACATGGTCGCTGGCGCTCGTCCTGAAGACCGAAAGGAACCGGGCCGTCATCGGATTTGCCGACGGCGGCAGCGGCGCGATTCCGCTGGCGGAACTCGCCTGGGCGCGCAAGCAGAGCGTCAAGACGCGCAAGAGCGGAAAGAAGATGTACACCGCGGTGGGGCCGCGCGTCCGCAAGGCCGCCGATGTCCTGCGCACGGGCGACGTGATCCTGGTCGAGCCGGTTCGCGTGAACCGCAAGGGCAAGGCCTACCCGGACGGGACATACACGTTGCGCCAGATTCCGATGGCTACGGCCGCGATCGTCGCCATGGATCCCCACACCGGCCGTATTCTGGCCATGAGCGGCGGATACAGTTTCCGGATCAGCCAGTTCAACACGGCGACCCAGGCACGGCGGCAGCCCGGCTCCGCCTTCAAGCCGATCGTGTTTCTCACGGCACTCGAAAACGGGTTTACGCCGACGACCAGGGTGCTGGACGCGCCGGTCGTGGTGAAGCAGCCGGACGGCGAATATTACAAGCCGCTCAACCACTCCGGCAAATTCTACGGCCCGACGACGCTGCGCCGGGGCCTCGAACTGTCGCGCAACGTGATGACGATCCGCCTGGCCAATCGGGTCGGACTGGCGAAGGTGTCGGATATGGCGGGCCGCCTGGGTATCGCAGAGAAACTGCCGACCACCATGTCCGCGGCGCTCGGCGCCTACGAGACGACGCCGCTCAAGATGGCGGTGGGATATTCGATGATGGTGAACGGCGGGCGCCGGGTGACGCCGACGCTGGTCGACCGGATACAGGACCGCCGCGGCCGGACGATTTTCCGCCACGATGCCGTCGAATGCGCCGCGTGCCGGTCGCCGGAATGGCAAGACCAGGAAATGCCGAAACTGCCGGACGAGCGCGAGCAGGTGATCGGCAGGCAAAGCGCATTCCAGATCGTCTCGATCCTGCAAGGCGTGGTCGAGCACGGCACCGGCCGCCAGGTTTCGCAGGTCGGCCGGCCGCTTGCCGGCAAGACCGGAACGACCAACGATGTCGTCGATGCCTGGTTCGTCGGCATGTCGCCCGGTCTCGTGGCGGCGACCTGGGTCGGTTTCGACAATTCCTATTCGCTGGGCAATTTCGAGGAAGGCGGCCGGACCGCCACACCCATATTCCGCGATTTCATGAAAAAGGCGCTCATCGGGCCGGAGGAGGATTTCCGGCCGCCCAGGGGACTGGTGGCGATCCGCGTCAAGCCGGACCGGGAGAGCGGGAAAAGGAAGAGGGACAAACCCTATCTCGAGTATTTCAAGATCGGTGCGAAGCCGGGGTCGGCGCCCGACGGGCTGGCGCCGGGCGAGGGCGGCTCGGACTTCAGCGAGACGGCGAGCGAAGAGTATTGAATGCCGGCCGACGGTCAGGATGGCTTCGCGGGGTCTAACCGCTGGGCCCAGGATTGACGCAGGCAGGAGATATACCTACATTGTCGGGACAATCCGGAGGGTGTCGCCGTGTTGGACTTCAGGGATGTCGAAGCGCTTTCGGACGAGAAGGCAACCGACCACCTCGAGATGCGCGTGAGGCCGAGCGAAAAGGCGCTCATGTCGCGCGCCGCGGAACTGACAGGGGTCAAGCTCTCGGCGTTCGTCAGGGCGTCGGCCGCGCGGGAGGCGGAGCGGGTTCTGCGCGAGCATCAGACCACGGCGCTTTCGGAGCGCGACCGGCGGACGCTGCTGGAGGCGCTCGACAATCCGCCGCCGCCGACAAGGGCGGCTCGGGACGCGGTTCGCGGATACCGCTCCCGGATCGCCAATGCAGGGTGACGGAGACCGCGAGGCCGATTTCACAATCGTCATCGAGCCGTTCGATCCTGCCCGGCATGAGCGGTCGGGCTTTTCCTGCGGCACGGAGCGCCTCGACAACTTTCTGCGGTTCAGCGCGAGGAAGCAGCAGAAAGACGACTTTACGCGGGTATTCGTCGCGGTGGCCGAGGGCTCGCCCAAAATCCTGGGCTACTATGCGCTGAATGCCCATGCGGTCGCGACCGGGGATCTCGGAGCCGACCGCCCCAAACGCGCGCCCAACACGGGCAGCATCCCGGCGCTGTACCTCTCCATGATTGCCGTGGACCTTAGCTGGCAAGGCAAGGGACTCGGGTCGGACCTTGCCATCGACGCGCTTGCCCGCGCCCGGAATGTCGCAGGTGAGGTAGGGCTCAAGCTGGTCGTTCTCGATGTGATCGGCGACGGCGGAAACGAGACCTTCGCCCGTCGTATGGCGTTTTACCGCCGCCTCGGTTTTCGGAGCTTTCAGGATCGCCCGGAGCGGATGTTCATCGCCATCGGCACGATCCGGGCCATGTTCGGCGACGGATAGCGTGCCGCGGCGGACTCCGCCGAAAGGGACGAGACGGCCTACGGGACGACCGGCGCCGGGAGGAAACAAGCCCCGGCCTTCCTTCCGGACAAGCGGTCGTGATAGACGAACGCGCCGGACTGGCATGATCCTTTCCGGGACGGCATTCCGGCCCGGACCCATCGCTGAAGGCTGACATGAAAGCGGAAACCCAGGCGGTTGCCGATGAAATCAGGCAGTCGATCGGGCTGCTGAGGAGGCATCTTTGACCCGGAGGCCCTGGAACGGCGCCTCGGCGTTCTGAACGCCCAGGCCGAAGAACCGGATTTGTGGAACGATGCCGACCGCGCCCAAGCGGTCATGCGCGAACGCACCGCGACCGAAAAACGCCTCGCCGGGTTTCGCGCGCTGGAACAGGAATTCGAGGATACGCTCGAACTGATCGCCCTCGCCGAAGAGGAAGAGGACGCCGAGACCCTGGACGACGCCGAGAAGGCGCTCACCGCGTTGCAGGCCGTTGCGGCCAAGCGGCAGCTCGAGAGCCTGCTGTCCGGCGAGGCGGACGGCAACGACTGCTTCCTCGAGATCCATGCCGGCGCCGGCGGCACCGAGAGCCAGGACTGGGCCGAGATGCTGGTGCGCATGTACACCCGCTGGGCCGACGCCCACGGCTACGGGATCGAATGGCTGGAGGAGAGCCTCGGCGAAGAGGCCGGCATCAAATCCACGACCCTGCGCATCAACGGCGACAACGCCTATGGCTGGCTCAAGACGGAAAGCGGCGTGCATCGCCTCGTGCGCATCTCGCCCTACGACACGAGTTCCCGGCGTCATACCAGCTTCGCCTCGGCCTGGGTCTATCCGGTGGTCGACGACGATATCGAGATCGAGATCGACGAATCGCAGGTCCGGGTCGACACCTACCGGGCGTCCGGCGCCGGCGGCCAGCATGTCAACAAGACCGACAGCGCCGTCCGCCTGACCCATACGCCGACGGGAATCGTCGTGCAGTGCCAGAACGACCGCTCCCAGCACCGCAACCGGGCGGAGGCCTGGAAACTGCTTCGCGCCCGACTGTTTGAACTGGAACTTCAGAAACGCGAGGCGGAGGTCCAGGAAGCGCACGAGGCCAAGAGCGAGATCGGCTGGGGCCACCAGATCCGCTCCTATGTGCTGCACCCCTACCAGATGGTGAAAGACCTGCGCACCAACGTCGAGAAGGGCAACGCCCAGGGCGTGCTCGACGGCGACATCGACGGCTTCCTCGAAGCGGCGCTTGCCGCAAAAATCGGTGCAAAACGCGAAGCGTAACGGAGCGGGCCACCGTTTCAGGCGGAACGGCCGGCAGGGCCGGGCGTCACCATGTCCTCCCCGCAGCGCACGCCGCCGCGCTACCTATCGTCCGACGGACCGATCGGGGGAACAGGCATGACCGAGACCAGAGAATCCGCGCTCATCGTCGGCACGGGCCCGGGCCTCAGCGCATCGCTGGCGCGGCTGTGCGCGGCGCAGGGCATGGCGGTGACAGTGGCGGCGCGCGATACCGGCAAGCTGGCCGGGCTGATCGCCGAGACCGGCGCGACGGCGCGCGTATGCGACGCCATCGACGGCGCTTCCGTGGACGCGCTGTACGACGCGGCGGTCGCCGACCACGGCGTGCCCGACCTGGTGGTCTACAATCCGAGCTACCGCGAGCGCGGCCCGCTTTCCGGCCTCGACCGGGAGGAGGTGCGCAAGGCGCTGCTCATCTCCTGCTATGGCGGTTTTCTGGTCGGCCAGAAGGCAGCGCAGCTGATGCTGCCGCGCGGCAGCGGCTCGATCCAGTTCACCGGCGCCTCGGCAAGCGTGAAGGGCTATCCGCAGTCGGCGTCCTTCGCGATGGGCAAGTTCGGCTTGCGCGGCCTGGCCCAGAGCATGGCGCGGGAGTTGCAGCCGAAGGGCCTTCACGTCGCCCATTTCGTGATCGACGGCGGCATCAGCGCGGGCCCGGACGATCCGCGCAACGACAGGGGCGACGACGGGCTGCTGCTGCCGGACGCCATCGCCGAGACCTACCTTCACGTCCACCGCCAGCACCGCAGCGCCTGGACCTGGGAGGTCGAGCTGCGGCCATGGGTGGAGAAGTTCTGACCGGCCGGCCGCCGCCGTTGACGGTTCGGCCACCGCCGAAACAGAACGGCTCCGGTGCGCGCTCCGCTGCGGCGCGCCGGTCAAGGTAACGGCCACGTCCCGATCGGGAGGCTTCCATGACTCTGAGACCGTCGATCCGACTGAGCCATGCCGGGTTCCACGTTTTCGACGTCGACCGGATGGTGGACTTCTTCACCACCGTCTATGGCCTTCGTGTCACCGATCGCGGCATTGCCGGGGAGACGGGCGAGATCGTATTTCTCTGCGCCGACCCGAGGGACCACCACCAGCTGGTGCTCTACGAGGGACGAACGTCGAGGGAGGGCGTTCACTACAACCACATGTCCTTCGAGGTGAACGACCTCGACCGGCTCAGACAGATCCACCGGGCGCTTCAGGACTATCCCGGCGTCACCGGCGTCCACACCATGAACCACGGGGTCTCCTGGGCCGTCTATTGCCACGACCCGGAGGGCAACCGCACCGAAGCCTTCGTCGATACCCCCTGGTATGTGAACCAGCCCTACTACGCCGACAACCTGGACCTCTCCCTGAGCGACGGGGAGATCGCCGAGATCACCAGACGGATGCTCGAAACCGAGCCGACGGCGGAACCGGTCGAGCGTTGGCGCGCCCGCTTTGCCGAAGAACTGGGGCTCGATCCGGCGCAGCGGCCCTCGGCATAGGGCAGGCCCGCGACCCGGCAGGCCCGGCGAAAATCCGGGCCGTGCCGCCTTCGGCAAGCGGCATGGACTCAGTCTCCCTGGCCGGCATCCAGCGCGTGGGACGGCAGCGGGCCGGTTTCGGCCGGTGCGGCGCCCGCCGCGGTTTCGGTCACCGCACGGTCGAAGATCCGGCGAACGGCGCCGGCCAGTTCCGTCATTTCGGCTTCCAGCACGCGGATATCGGGCTGATCGGCCGCGCGGCAGAGCAGGGGATGCAGCGAGGCCGGCGGCCGACCGTCCGCGTCAAGCGTGGCGCCGGTCAGCCGCAGGATCGCCTGGATCGTCTGCCAGAGGCCGGCGGCCCGGAGCAGCGTATCGGCATCGTCCGGATCGATGCATCCCGCCTTTCGCAGCGCCGTCAGGGCTGCGGCGGTATTTGCGTGCCGCAGGTCCGGGTGGGCGTTGCTGTGCAGCAGGATCAGGAATTGCGCGACGAACTCGATGTCGAGGATGCCGCCGGGCATATTCTTGACGTGCCAGACCGTCGGCGCCTCGCGGTTCTCGGCCAGCCGCCGCCGCATGTCGGCGACGTCGGCCGCCAGCTTCGCCGCCTCGCGCGGCCGGTTGACGGACCGGGTCGTGACCGCCATGACATCGCGCGCCAGAGCTTTGGTTCCGGCGATAACCCGGGCACGGGTGATCGTCATCTGCTCCCAGGTCCAGGCATGGTTGGCCTGGTAGTCCTCGAACGCCGAGAAACTCGTCGCCAGCGGCCCCTTGTTGCCGAAGGGTCGCAACCGGAGATCGACCTCGAAAAGGCCGCCTTCGGCCGTCGGCGCCGTCAGCGCACTGAACAGGCGTTGGGCGAAGCGCGCATGGTAGAGGCTGAGCGCCAGCGGTTTCGCGCCGTCCGATTGGGCCTCGCCGATCCGGTCGTCATACACGAACAGCAGATCGAGGTCGGAGGTTGCCGTGAGTTCCCGGCCGCCGAGCTTGCCGAGCCCGACGATACAGAAGCTTCCGTCCTCAAAGCGGCCGTGCTTTTCGGCAAACGCCGCTTCGACACGCGGCAGGATGGCCGTTACCGCCGTATCCGCGACATCGGCATAGGCGCCGCCGGCCTCCGCCGCCGAGATTCTGCCGTGCAGGAAGCGCACGCCGATCCCGAAGCGCGCCTCGGCGCACCAGCGGCGGACCGCGTCCAGGCTCTCCTCGAAGCTGCAATCGACGGGAAGGGATTCGGCAAGACCGTCGGTCATCGCCTGCCGGTCCGGCACCCGGTCGAAAAATCCGCGGTCGAGCAGCGCGTCGAACAGGGTGGGCCGCCGTCCCAGCGTTCCCGCCAGTTCGGGCGCCGTGCCCATGATTTCGGCGATCAGGTCGAGCAGTTTCGGGTTGGCGTGCAGAAGCGAGAACAGCGGCACGCCGGCCGGCAGGCTGCGGATAAACGCGTCGAGCCGGCGAAACGCCTCGTCCGGCGCCGGCGAACTGCCGATCGCCTGAAGCAGGGTGGGGGTCAGCTCCGTCAGCAGCTGCCGGGCCCGGTCGCTGTGGGTCGCCCTGTAGCGGCCGTGGTGCCAGCCCCGTATCACGGATGAAACCGTCTCGGGCTCGGCAAATCCGAGCGTGGAAAGCGTGTTGAGCGTGTCCGGGTCGTGGTCGCCGCCGGTGAACACCAGGCTGCTCGGCCCGCCCAGGTCGGGCGCCTCCTCGAACAGGCCGGCATAGTGGCTTTCGACCCGCTGGAGATGGTGGAACAGCGCGGCCAGAAAGGCGTCGGCCGAGGGATAGCCCATGAAGGTGGCGAAGGCGCCGAACTCGGCGGCATCGTCCGGCAGCGTCTGGGTCTGCCGGTCCTCGACCATCTGGATACGATGTTCGACGGTGCGCAGGAATTCGTAGGCTTCGGTCAGATCGTGTGCGGCCCGCGGCTCGACCCGGTCGGCCGCCACCAGCGAATCGATCGCCCGGACCGTGGCGCGTTCGCGCAGGCTGGCGTCGCGACCGCCGAAGATGAGCTGTTGGGTCTGGGCGAAAAACTCGATTTCGCGAATGCCGCCCCGGCCCAGCTTGACATCGTGGCCCGGCAGGCCGCGCGGCGAACGGATGGTGCCGCCGCCGCGCCGGGCGTTGATCTGGCGCTTGATGGAATGGACATCCTGAATTGTCGCGAAATCCAGGCTGCGGCGCCAGATGAACGGCCGCAGCCGCTCCAGGAAGGCCGTGCCCGCGGCCATGTCGCCGGCCACGATGCGCGCCTTGATCATCGCGGCGCGCTCCCAGTTCTGGCCCATGCTTTCGTAGTAGACCTCGGCCGCGTCGACGGAGAGGGCGACCGGGGTCGAGGCCGGGTCCGGCC
The DNA here is from genome assembly GCA_028819475.1 of Rhodospirillaceae bacterium. Classification (NCBI taxonomy): domain Bacteria; kingdom Pseudomonadati; phylum Pseudomonadota; class Alphaproteobacteria; order Rhodospirillales; family Rhodospirillaceae; species Rhodospirillaceae bacterium. The sequence goes on along the minus strand of JAPPLJ010000020.1, from coordinate 53,624 downwards.
GCAGGCGCAGGTCGGTACGGAAGACGTAGCCGTCCGCCGTGCGCTTGTGCAGCAGGTCGACCAGGCCCTGGGTCAGCCGCACCATCTCGCGCTGGAGCCGTTCGGGCCGCGCGATCGGCACGACCTCAGGGTCGAAGAAGACGATCAGGTCGATGTCGCTCGAATAGTTCAGCTCGTGGGCGCCCAGCTTTCCCATGCCGATCACGAACACGCCGCAGTTGCGGGCCGGCGAGAGCCCTTTCGGATCCAGGGTCAGGGCATCGCGGCCCGCGGCTTCGCGCAGCAGGGCCTCCAGGGCGGAGCCGATGGCCCAGTCGGCAAAATCGCTGAGCGTCGCCGTAATCGCCGGGACCGCCCACGCGCCCGACAGGTCGGCAAGCGCGATGCCGAGCGCGACCTGGCGGCGCGCGACGCGCAGGATGCGGGCGACGGAGTCGATTTTTCCGGTCGCGGCGAGCGCCTTGCGGGCATCCTCCAGCGCGGACCGGATCGCCGTGTCATAGCCGACGGTGAAGCACGCCAGCGCGAAGTCCGGATGCTTCAATAGACATTCCGAAAGAAAGGGACTATTGCCGAAACATGCGCGCAGGAGCCGCCCGTTCCGACTGTCGAGCAAGCGCGTTGCATCGAGCCGCGCTTCGCCCTCGAGTTCCTCTTCGACCGCGGTCGACCATCGCTCCAGATTGCGCGCCAGCATATCCGGATCGGACGGTGACGGTGGCGTGCTCAGGCGGTGGAACGGACTCTCGCTCACCGGTTGTCCATCTCGTGTGCCGTTTGCCGGGGCCTGAACGGTGCGCACCGCCGGCCCGCCTGCTGCCGGGCGGCGAAGCGCCGGAACATCCGGCGTCACTACTCTCGTCTTTCCCTGATTAGGACGCCGGTACGGTGATTCGCAAGCCGATCCGCATTGCCGTCAAGAGCCTTGCGGTTATCGTCGCGCTCGTCGTCATCGCAGCGGGGGCGGTCGTGTGGCGTCTCTATCTCGGGCCGGTCGATGCAGAATTCGCCGCCCGCCATGTCCGGGCGGAACTGGCGCGCTCGTTTCCGGACCTGACGATCGGGCTGGGAACGACCGAGGCGGTCTGGCCGGGCGATATGTCGGGGTTGCCGTTGCGCAGCAAGGATTTGCGGCTGACCGGCAAGGACGGCGGCGAGGTGGCGCATTTTCCCGAGGTCGTCGTGACGATCGCGCTGCTGCCCTTGCTGACCGGGCAGTTGCGCCTGGAGTCGATCCGCTTCGTACGGCCGGAGATCGCCCTGGAGCGCGACGGCCGGGGCAACATTGCGCTGCGAACCGGCGCTTCGCAGCCAGGCGGGCAGGACCGGCTCCTCGCAATGATATTCGGCCGTATGGCCGGCCGGCCGGCGGATGCCGAGCCGTTGGGAAGTCTCCGGTCTATCGAGATCGTCGGTGGCAACGTTACGCTCTCGGACCGGCCGACGCGTCGGGTGTGGCGGGCCGATTCGCTGCGGTCTGCGTTGCGGCGCCGGCCGGAAGGCCTGGCCGCAGACGTTTCCTTTACCCTGCGAACCGGCGGGAAGGCGGCGCGGATCGGCGGCGAAGCGGATTACCGCAAGGCCGATGGAAGAGTAACCGGAACCCTGACATTCCAGGGCCTGGACCCGGCAACCCTGGCGGCGGTCTCGGAGGCGCTGGGCGCGCTGGAAAACCTTCAGGTGCCGCTGTCCGGCAAGTTATCCTTCACGGGTTCGGACGACGGGCGATTTCAAAGCGGCGCTCTGGAGATCGCAGGCGGTGCGGGAACCCTGAGGGTGCCGGGCGTCTATCGCGGACCGGTGCGGATCAGGTCTCTGCATCTGGCGGCGGCGCTCAAAGAAGGCGCGCGGACCGCCGATATCGGCCGGCTCCGGGTCGATCTCGGCGATACGAAGCTCGATTTCACCGGCAGGGTGCAGCGCACCGGGGACGGACTTGCCGTCGACGGGAACGGTTCGCTCACCGGCTTCGGCGTCAAGGCGCTGGGCAGGCTGTGGCCGGGCAAGGTCGGCCCTGACGCCCGAAAGTGGGTTCTCCGCAATGTCGGCGCCGGGCGGGTGAAGAAGATCGATACCCGGTTCCGCCTAACAGTTCGCGATGGCGGGAACCGCCGGGTGCAGGTGCGTCGCCTCGCCGGCCGGTTCGGTTTCGACGGCCTGGATATCCGCTTGCCGGGAGCGCTGCCCGCGTTGCGCGATGCGGGCGGCGAAGCGCGATTCGACACCGGGAAGATCGACTTCCGGATCCAGCGGGGCAGGATCGGGAAAAGCAGGGTGAACGAAAGTTCGGTCCAGATCGACGGCCTCCGCGGCGATGCCGCGAAGATTGCCGTCGACGCGACAGTCGACGGATCGGTGCAGGATTTCCTGCGCCTGATCGACCGCGGGACGCTGGCGTCGATCAAACGGCAGGCGGCCGATCCCGCCGCGATCCGGGGGCAGGCCCGCGTCCGGCTGAAGTCGGGCTTTCCGCTGGCCGAAAGCCTGTCCTTTGCGAAGGTTCCGTTCGCGGCGGAGGCGCAACTCCGCGAGGTTTCGTGGCCCAGGGCCGCGTTCGGCCTGAACCTGGCCAAGGGCAAATTCGATCTTGCCGTCAGCAGGACAGGGTTCGAACTGGAGGGCGAAAGCACGGTCGGCGGCGCGGCGGCCAGGCTGCGCTGGCACGAGAAATTCGGCCCGTCCTCGAAATCCTGGCGCCGCCGGTTGTCGATCCGGGGGCGGCCGACGCCCCGGCTGCTGCTCGCCGCGGGCCTCGATATCCGCAGCTTCCTGTCCGGCCCGTTCGGCGCCGACGTGACGCTCAGCGCCTACGACGACGGCCGGACGGTCGTTGACGGCAGCTACGACTTTCGTGGCGCGCGCCTCAACATTCCCGTCCTCGGCATCGTGAAACCGCCCAAGCAGCCGGCGAAGGGATCGTCCAGGCTGGAGTTCAGACGTGGCCGGCTTGCCGCGATTTCCGGTTTTTCGCTGCAATCGTCGCCGGTCGCGTTCCAGGGCAAGGCGACGATGGAAAGAAACGGCCGGACGCTGCGCCGCCTGACCGTCACCCGCCTGTCGGCCGGGCGCACCCGGCTTTCCGCAGTGCTGGAGCGGCGGACGAAGACCGGGCGGCGGCTTCGCCTGACCGGCCGGGTGCTCGACCTGTCGCCGTTCCTCAAGGCTCCGCCGGCGCAGTCGAAGCGCACCGGAGCAAGCCGTTCGAACGCCGCGCCGCTCATCGAGCCTCTGGACATGGAATTCCGGGTCGACCGGCTGTTCGTTGCAAAGTCGCTTCCCCTGTGGTCGGCGACGGGCGCCGCGCGGTACGACGGCAGGTCTCTGCACAGGGTGCGCCTGTCCGCGGCGCTGCCGTCCGGCAAATCGCTGGACTTTCGCCTGACTCCGGCCGGCGGCGGCCAGACGATCATGCTCGCCTCCGATGACGGCGGCGGCGCCCTGCGCGCGCTGGGCATCGTCGACAATCTGCGCGGCGGGGCGCTGTCCGTCCGCGCCCTTCGCCGCCCGACGCTCGAGGGCAAACCGATGTCCGGCACCCTGCGCCTCAAGAATTTCCAGGTCGAGCGGGCGCCGGCGATCGCCCGTTTCTTCGCGCTCGCCGAACGCCGCCGTATCGACGGCAGCATCCGGATGCAACGGCTCGACATGAAATTCGATCTTCGGGGCGACCGGCTCCGGATCGGCGAAGGCCGCGCCTACAGCAGCTTGATCGGCGTAACGGCGGCCGGCGAGATCGGCCGCGCGAAGCGGCAGGTACGGCTGCGCGGCACGCTGGTGCCGCTCTACGAATTGAACAGCGTGTTCGGCAAGGTGCCGGTCATCGGCGATCTGCTGGTCGGCGAAAAGGGTAGCGGCCTTCTGGCTGCCCATTTCACCGTCAAGGGCTCCCTGGACAAGCCGAAATTCCAGGTCAATCCGGTTGCCCTGCTTACGCCGGGAGCGCTGCGCCGGCTCTTCGATTTCGGCAGCGGCGGCAAGCGGCGCAAGAGCAAGGAAAAGCGGAACTAACCGGCGCGCGCGGGCCGCACCAGGACGTGCCGCTTCTTGCCGGCGGAGAGCTTGATCGCACCGTCCGGGCCGACCGCATCGGCGCCGATCGCCTGGTTTTCGTCCGTTACCGGTTCGCCGTTGAGCCGGGCGCCGCCGCCGCGGATCAGCCGGCGGGCTTCGCCGCCGCTGGCGGCAAGACCGGCGCGCCGGAACAGGTCGAAAGCGGGGATGCCGGCCGCCAACTCGCCGGCAGGCACCTCGACGACCGGCAGGCCGCGATCTGCTTCGCCTTGCTCGAAGGTCCGCCGCGCCGTTTCGGCCGCGGCCCCGGCGGCCTCCGCGCCGTGCAGCATGGCCGTTGCGGCGGTCGCCAGCACCTTTTTCGCCTCGTTGATCTCGGCGCCGCCCAGCGCCTCCAGCCGGGCAATCTCGCCGAGCGGCAGATCGGTGAACAGGCGCAGGAAGCGGCCGACGTCGGCGTCTTCCGTATTGCGCCAGAACTGCCAGTAGTCGTAGGCGCTCAGCCGGTCGGCGTTGAGCCAGATTGCGCCCTGGGCGGTCTTGCCCATCTTGGCGCCCGAGTTCGTCGTGATGAGCGGCGACGTCAGGCCGAACAGTTCGCGCTGCTCGACGCGCCGGCCCAGTTCGACGCCGTTGACGATGTTGCCCCACTGGTCCGACCCGCCGAGCTGGAGCGAACAATCGTAGCGCCGCGCCAGTTCGACGAAATCGTAGGCCTGGAGGATCATGTAGTTGAATTCGAGGAAGGTGAGCGGCTGCTCGCGGTCGAGGCGCAGTCTCACGCTGTCGAAGGTCAGCATGCGGTTGATGGTGAAATGCCGGCCGTATTCGCGCAGGAAATCGACATAGGCGAGATCGTTCAGCCAGTCGGCGTTATTGGCCATAACGGCGTCGGCGGGCCCGTCGCCGAAGGTCAGGAAATTCTCGAACACGCTGCGGATCCCCGCCATGTTGGCGGCGATCTGCGCGTCGCTCAGCAGCTGGCGGGACGAATCCTTGCCCGATGGATCGCCGACCCGGGTCGTGCCGCCGCCCATCAGGACGATCGGCCGGTGGCCGGTCTTCTGGAGCCAGCGCAGCAGCATGATCTGGAGCAGGCTGCCGACATGCAGGCTGTCCGCCGTACAGTCGAAGCCGATATAGGCCGTGACGACTCCGCCGGCCGCCTTTCCGTCGAGCCCGTCCGCGTCGGTGCACTGGTGAACGTAGCCGCGCTCGTGCAGAACGTTCATGAATTCGGATTTGAAGCCGGACATGGGCCGCGCTATCTCCCTCGTGGCCCCCTTTTCGACCGGGGCGCGAACCGCGACAGCGGCCTGATGGACCGGCGATCTAACACAGCCCGCCCGGCCGGACAAATTGCCCGGACAAACTGAAATGCCAGCTTCGGTTTTCCACATCCGCCCATGACGCTGCGCACCGCCATCGGGATGATGAGCGGCACCTCGCTCGACGGCGTCGATGTCGCGCTGGTCCGTTCCGACGGCGCGTGGCGGATCGAGGCCGGGCCCGCGCGGACAAGCGCCTATTCGGCGGACCAGCGCACCGCGATCCGGTCCTGTCTGGGGCAGGATCGAGGGTCCGGAGCGGCCGTCGCTGCGGTAACGGAGGCCCATCGGGTGGCGCTCCAGGCGTTTCTCGCAGCGGAAAACCTGCATCCGGCGGGAGTCGATTGGGTCGGCTTCCACGGCCAGACGATCCACCACGATCCGCAAAACGGCGTGACCGTCCAGATCGGCGATGCGCAGGCGCTGGCCGCCGCCGCCGGCATATCGGTCGTCAGCGACTTTCGCAGCGCCGACGTGCGCCGGGGCGGGCAGGGCGCACCGCTGGCGCCGCTCTATCATGCCGCGCTTGCCGCCGGTCTCGACAAGCCGCTCGCCGTCCTCAATCTCGGCGGCGTCGCCAACGTGACCTGGATCGGTTCCGCAGGGCCGGACGCAGGTGTCGAAGAGACGCTCCTCATGGCCTTCGATACCGGGCCGGCCAACGCCCTGATCGACGACTGGATGCTGGATCGGACCGGAGCACCGTTCGACCGCAACGGCGAGACGGCGGCGCGCGGCGCGGCGGACGGCGGGCGCATCGCGGCCTGGCTCGGCCATCCCTGGTTCCGGACTGCGCCGCCCAAGAGCCTCGACCGGAACGCCTTCGACGCCGCGGTCGACGATCTGAGCATAGAGAACGGCGCGGCGACGCTGACGGCCTTCACCGTGCAATCCGTCGTTCGCGCGGTCGGGTGGATGCCGGAAGCGCCGCGGCGCTGGCTCGTTGCCGGTGGCGGGCGCAGGAACGGATTTCTGATGGATTGCCTGCGCGCGGCCCTCGACGCGCCGGTCGATCCGGTCGAGGCGGCCGGCTGGAACGGCGACGCCCTGGAGGCCCAGGCGTTCGCCTGGCTGGCATTGCGTGTCGTGGACGGGCTTCCGACCAGTATCCCGGAGACGACCGGCGTACCGGAGCCGACGAGCGGCGGGATCATCAGCAGGCCCTAGCGCCGGCCGCCGATCACGCGCTTTCGCGGGGTTGCGAGGGCGACGTCGAGATACTGCTCGACATGGCCCTGCATCTCATCGAGATGGTCGTTGAAAAAGTGGTCGCAATCTTCGACGACCCGGAGATCGATCACGACGCCCCTCTGGGTCATCAGCTTTTCGGCCAGCTTCTCCACGGATTCCAGCGTGACCAGCGTGTCCTGGCGGCCGTGCACCATGAGGCCGGACGACGGGCAGGGCGCAAGAAAGGAGAAATCGTACATGTTGGCCGGCGGCGAGACCGTGATGAATCCGTCCAGTTCCGGGCGCCGCATCAGGAGCTGCATCCCGATCCAGGCGCCGAAGGAGAATCCGGCGATCCAGCAGCCCGATGCGTTTTCGTTGTGGTGCTGCATCCAGTCGAGCGCCGCCGCGGCGTCCGACAGCTCGCCCTCGCCCCGGTCGTAGATGCCCTGGGACCGCCCGACGCCGCGGAAATTGAAGCGCAGGGTGGAAAAGCCGCGCCGTGCAAAGACGTGATACAGGCGGTAGACGACCTTGTTGTTCATCGTCCCGCCATGCTGCGGGTGCGGATGCAGGATCAGCGCGAGCGGCGCGTTCGGCCTCTTGCTGTGATGGTAGCGGCCTTCGAGCCGGCCGTCGGGGCCGGGAAGAATGACATCAGGCATCCGCCGGACCCCTTCGGTTGACGGCGGTAGCCCCGGGCGCCCGCCCGATGGCGGAAAACCGCAAGAAAAGCGGGGATTTGGCGTGTCTTGACCGCTCTGGAGCAAGCATTATCTGGTAGAATGGCGCGTGAGGCGGGGGCGGTGCAACCAGGCGCCGATTGGTATCGAGCGCCGGTCCATATGCTGCCGCGCCACCGGGGTTTCAAGCGCCAGATTGTAGCGGAGCGAGGGCGAGATGCGCCTTCGGTGCTCCGTGAGGGAGGAGCGGCAACGGCATGTTTCGCACCTTGCGCGAAGAAATCGACGGAATCATGGCCCGCGATCCGGCGGCCCGCAGCCGGTTCGAGGTTGTCCTCAACTATCCGAGCTTTCACGCCATGCTGTTCCACCGGGCGGCACGGTGGTTCTGGCGGCGCCGGATGTACCTGCTGGGCCGCTGGACTTCGCAATGGGGCCGCTTCTGGACCGGGATCGAGATCCATCCCGGCGCGAAGATCGGCAAGCGGCTGTTCATCGACCACGGCATGGGCGTGGTGATCGGCGAGACCGCCGAGATCGGCGACGACGTGACCCTGTACCACGACGTGACCCTGGGCGGCACGTCGCCGAGCGTCGATTCCGACGCCCAGCGCAACGTCAAACGCCATCCGACCCTGGAAGACGGCGTGATCGTCGGCTCCGGGGCCCAGGTTCTCGGGCCGATCACCGTCGGCGCCAACGCGCGGGTCGGCGCCAACGCTGTCGTCGTGCGCGATGTCCAGCCGAACGTCACCGTGACCGGCATTCCGGCCAAGACCGTCATGCCCAAGGACAAGCGCACAGTGAAGAAGTTTGTCGCCTACGGCACGACCGGCGACCTGAGCGACCCGATGGTGCCGGCGATCGAAGCGCTGCGCAGCCAGGTCAACGCCCTGACCGAGCGGATCGAGGAACTGGAATCCGAACGCGACCGGCGCGAGGAACCGCCGGCCGCCAAATCCGCCTGACCGCCGGTCCTGCGCCGCAGATTCAATTCGCTAACGGGTTCATTTCGCTAACGGGCGCCCCGCCGATGACGCGCGTCTATCTCGACCACAACGCCAGCGCCCCGCTCAGGCCCGAAGCGGCCGAGGCGGTGACGGCGGCCATGGCGCTGCGCGGCAACCCGTCGTCGGTCCACGGCGAGGGCCGGCAGATGCGCGCCGTGGTCGAGCGCGCCCGCATCGATGTGGCCAAACTGGCCGGCTGCGATCCCGCCTCTGTCGTCTTCACGAGCGGTGCGACGGAAGCCAACGCCATGGCGATGAAGGCGTCGCCGGGTCCGGTTGCCGCCGCCGGGATCGAACATCCGTCGATCCTGGAAAATATCGGCGATTTGCGGGCGATCGCCTGTCTGCCCGAGGGACGGATCGACCTTGAGGCGCTGGAAACCATGCTGGACGAAAACCGGGACCTCGCCGCCGTCGCCCTGATGGCGGCGAACAACGAGACCGGGGTGGTGCAGCCGGTGGCCGAGGCCGCCGGACTGTGCCGGGCCGCCGGGGTCCGCCTTCATGTCGATGCGGTCCAGCACGCGGGAAAGAACGGGCTGGCGGACATCTGGGCGCATTGCGACAGCATGAGCGTGACTGCCCACAAGATCGGCGGACCGACCGGCGCCGGTGCGCTGATCGTGCGCGACCCGGGCGCCTGGCCGGCCCTGATCGCCGGCGGCGGGCAGGAGCAGCGCGTCAGGGCCGGGACCGAAAACGTCTCCGGCATCGCCGGCTTCGGTGCGGCGGCGCGCTCGGCGGCCCGGGAGGCCGACGGCTGGGCCGAGGTGCGCGACCGGCGCGACCGGCTGGAGGCGGCGATGCGCGAGCGCGCTCCGGAGCTCCGCGTGATCGGCAGCGGCGCGCCGCGGCTGCCGAATACTCTCTGCGCAGCCGTTCCCGGCATCCCGTCCGACCTGATGACGATGCGCCTCGACCTCGCCGGCATCGCCGTCTCGGCGGGCTCGGCCTGCTCGTCGGGCAAGGTCGCCGCGTCGCCGGTCCTGTCGGCGATGGGGGTCGAGGACAGGGTCGCGCAGTCGGCTATTCGGATCAGCCAGGGCCCGTACACGACCGACGAGGATATCGACCGATTCCTCGCTGCTTGGAGCGAGACGGTGACCGCAAAAAGCCGGGCCGCCTGAACCGCCGGCGTTCCGGACCGCCGCTGCGGCAATACCGCACCGGATCGGTCTTGATTTCAATCTGACCGGCCTACCTTAATCGAGACAAATCCGGTCCGGTTTGGCGGCGCGCCGCCTCGCCGCGGGTGTTTCGGGAGGATCGCCGATGCTGCGCCTCAACAGGATTACCGATTACGCAGTCGTCGTGCTGACGCAGATGGTGCGCGAACCGGACAAGCAGGTGACCGCGCCGCAGCTTTCCGAGGAATCCAGCGTGCCGGCGCCGACCGTCGCCAAGGTGCTGAAGGCGCTGGCGAAGGAAGGGGTGCTGGCCTCCCAGCGCGGCGTGCACGGCGGCTACCGGCTCGCCCGCCCGGCCGGCGACATTTCGATGCTCGAAGTCATCCGCGCGCTGGAAGGGCCGGTCAGCCTGACCGCCTGCGTCGACGGCGCCGAGGGCGACTGCGACGTCGAATCGCTGTGCCCGGTGCGCGGCAACTGGGACCGGGTGAACACGGCGATCCGGGGCGCGCTGGCCGACGTGACATTGGAGGATATGGCCATTCCCACCATGTTCGGCGTGCCGTTCGAGGCGGCGGACAAGGCCCACGGGGCCGGCCTGGCGCAGGAGGCGCGCTAGCCATGGCAGCCACCGCACAGACCGTCGCCCAGGTCCGCGATCTCGGCAAATACAAGCATGGCTGGGAAACCGAGATCGAGATGGAGACGGCCCCCAAGGGGCTAAACGAGGACATCGTCCGCTTCATCTCGGCCCGCAAGGACGAGCCGGACTGGATGCTCGACTGGCGGCTCAAGGCCTACCGCCACTGGCTGACCATGACCGAGCCGACCTGGGCCATGGTCGACTATCCGGCGATCGACTTCCAGGACATCTACTACTACGCCGCGCCCAAGAATACGGAAGGGCCGAAGAGCCTCGACGAGGTCGATCCGGAACTGCTGCGGACCTACGAGAAGCTCGGCATTCCGCTAAAGGAGCAGGAGGTGCTCGCCGGCGTTCAGGGCGCGCCCAGGGTCGCGGTCGACGCCGTGTTCGATTCGGTTTCCGTCGCCACCACCTTCAAGAAGGAGCTGGAGAGCCACGGCGTCATCTTCTGCTCGATCTCCGAGGCGTTGCAGAACCATCCGGACCTGGTCCGGAAGTATCTCGGCACCGTCGTGCCCTACACCGACAATTTCTATGCGACGCTGAACTCGGCGGTCTTCTCCGACGGGTCGTTCGTCTACATCCCGCCCGGCGTTCACTGCCCGATGGAACTGTCGACCTACTTTCGCATCAACGCGAAGGACACCGGCCAGTTCGAGCGCACGCTGATCATCGCCGACGAGGGCAGCTACGTCTCCTATCTCGAAGGCTGCACGGCGCCGATGCGCGACGAGAACCAACTCCATGCCGCCGTCGTCGAACTGGTCACGCTGAAAGACGCCGAGATCAAGTATTCGACGGTGCAGAACTGGTATCCCGGCGACGAAACCGGCAAGGGCGGCATCTACAATTTCGTCACCAAGCGCGGCGCCTGCCGGGGCGACGATTCGAAGATCCGCTGGACCCAGGTCGAGACCGGTTCGGCGATCACCTGGAAGTATCCGTCCTGCATCCTGCAGGGCGACAATTCCGTCGGCGAGTTCTATTCCGTCGCCATCGCCAACAACGCGCAGCAGGCCGATACCGGCACCAAGATGATCCATCTCGGCCGCAACACGCGCTCGCGCATCATCTCCAAGGGCATTTCGGCCGGCCGGGCCCGCAACACCTATCGCGGTCTGGTAAGAATGGGCCCGAAAGCATTGAACGGTCGCAATTTTACCCAGTGCGATTCGCTGCTGATCGGCGACCGGTGCGGGGCGCATACGGTGCCGTATATCGAAAGCCGGAACCGGACGGCCACGGTCGAGCACGAGGCGACGACCTCGCGGATCGGCGAGGACCAGCTGTTCTACTGCCGCCAGCGCGGCATCGGCGAGGAGGATGCAGTGGCGCTGATCGTCAACGGCTTCTGCAAGGAAGTGTTGCAGGAACTGCCGATGGAATTCGCCGTCGAGGCTCAGAAGCTCGTCGGCATCAGCTTGGAAGGCAGCGTCGGCTAGACGGCGACGGGGCGTTGGGGACGCCCGCCGGGAAACAGGCAAACAGGTTCGGGAAACATGCTCGAAGTCGTGAATTTGCACGCCGCCGTTGACGGCAGGGGGATCCTGAACGGCCTCGACCTGGCGGTCGGGCCGGGCGAGGTCCATGCGGTCATGGGGCCGAACGGTTCCGGCAAGAGCACGCTCAGCTATGTGCTTTCCGGCCGCGACGGCTACGAGGTCACCGAAGGCAGCGTCCGGTTCAGGGACCAGGACCTGCTGGCGCTCGAACCCGAAGAACGCGCCGCGGCCGGTCTGTTCCTCGCCTTCCAGTATCCGGTCGAGATTCCCGGCGTCACCAACATGACCTTCCTGAAGCACGCCGTGAACGGGCTCAGGGTGCAGCGCGGGGAGGAAGAGCTCGACGCCATGCAATTCCTCAAGCTCGTCCGGCAGAAGGCCAAGGCGCTGGGCATGAGCGACGACATGCTGAAACGCGCCGTCAATGTCGGCTTTTCCGGCGGCGAGAAGAAGCGCAACGAAATCCTCCAGATGGCGGTGCTGGAGCCGGACTTCGCCGTGCTCGACGAGACCGACAGCGGCCTGGATATCGATGCGCTTAAGATCGTCGCCGACGGCGTCAACGCCCTGCGCGGGCCCGGGCGTTCCATGCTGGTCATCACCCACTATCAGCGGCTGCTCGACTATATCGTCCCGGACCGGGTTCATGTCCTGGCCGGCGGGCGGATCGCCCGGTCCGGCGGCAAGGAACTCGCGCTCCGGCTCGAAAGCGAAGGCTACGCCGCCTTCGCGGACAAGGCGGCGGCCTAGGCGATGGCGCGCCTCGCTCCGATCGACGAAACGGCCGGTGGGCCCGCCGCTTCCGGCGCCGACTGGCTGACCGGTTGGCGCAACGGACCGGCAGGCGGTCCCGATGCCTCGCCGGACTGGCTGGGCGCGGCGCGGGCTGACGCGGCCGGCCGTTTCGCCGGGCGCGGCCTGCCGGACCGGCGGGTCGAGGACTGGCGCTATACCAATCTTGCCCATTTGACCGGACTTGAGTTGGACTGGGCGCCGGCGCCGGCCGACGTGGCGAAAGAGAGCCTGCCGGCGCTCGTCTTCGGCCGGGAGGCGGAATGCCGGCTGGTCCTGGTCAACGGGCAGGTCCGGCCGGCGCTGTCGACGGTGCCGGCCCTGCCCGAAGGCACGCTGCTGACCTCGCTCGCCGACGCGCTGGCGTCGGGCCATCCGGGCGTTGCGGATCTGCTGAAGCAGCGGGTCGCGGCGGACGGCGGTGCGCTCAAGGCGCTCAACGACAGCTGGCTGGAGGACGGCTACGTTCTGATCGTGCCCGACGGCGTCACCGTCGACATGCCGATCGAGATCCTGTCCGTCGGCACCGGCGGCGCCCTGCCGCCGGCCTACCAGCCGCGCAATCTCATCGTGGCCGGGGCGGGCAGCCGGGTCACGGTGGTCGAGCATCATGTCGGCCTGTGCATCGGCGGCTATTTCGCCAATCTGGTGACCGATGTCGCGGCGGGCGCGGAAGCCATCGTGCGCCATTGCAAGGTTCAGGACGAATCCCGGGAGGCGATCCATATCGCCCTGCTCGATGCCGCGCTGGACAGCGGCGCCATGTTCGACAGTTTCTGCTTCACCCTCGGCGGCCGGATTTCGCGCAACGAATTGCGGGTCTCGCTGGATGCGCCGGGCGCCCATTGCCGGCTCAATGGCGCCTACCTGGCCAGCGGACGGCAGCATTGCGACCACACGACGTCGGTCGATCATGCCGCGCCGGAGACCCACAGCGACCAGCTCTACAAGGGCGTGCTGGACGGCCGGGCGCGCGCCGTGTTCCAGGGCAAGGTGACGGTCCGGCCGGACGCCCAGAAGGTCGAGGGCCACCAGATGAGCCGGGCGCTGCTGCTGTCCGAGACCGCGGAAGTCAACACCAAGCCGGAACTGTTCATCCATGCCGACGACGTGCAGTGCAGCCACGGCGCGACGGCCGGGGACCTGGACGGCGAGGCGCTGTTCTACCTGCGCTCGCGCGGCGTGCCCGAGGGGCAGGCCCGGCAGCTGCTGGTCGAGGCCTTCCTGAACGAGGCGATCGACGCGGTGGCGCTGGCCGGCATGCGGCTGCCGCTGGAGCGCAACGTGGCGCGCTGGATGGCGGAGCGGCCCCGACCATGACTATGGGCGCCATGACCGCAGCCCCCGCCCTTCGCGATATGCCGGCCCACGGTCGCAACACCTACGATCCGGCGGCCGTGCGCGGGGATTTCCCGATCCTGTCGCGCACAATCTACAACAAGCCGCTGCGCTTCCTGGACAACGGCGCGAGCGCGCAGAAGCCGCAGTCCGTCCTCGATGCGGTGCAAAACAGCTATGCCCGCGAATACGCCAACGTCCATCGCGGCGCCCATTATCTGAGCGGCGCGGCGACCGAGGCCTATGAGGGCGTGCGCGAGAAGGCTGCCGGCCTGCTGAATGCGCCGGCGCCGGAGACTATCGTCTTCACCAGGAATGTGACCGAGGCGATCAACCTTGTGGCCTGTTCCTGGGCCGACGCCCATCTTTCGGCGGGCGACGAGATCGTCATCACCCAGATGGAGCACCACGCCAACATCGTGCCCTGGCAGCTGCTGCGCGACCGCAAGGGGATCGTGCTCAAGGTCGCCCCGGTCGAGGACGACGGCCGCTTCGAGGTAGAAAAGTTCGCCGCCCTGCTGACCGACCGCACGAAGCTGGTCTCCGTGACCCATGTGTCGAACGTGCTCGGCACGGTCGTGCCGGTCGCCGAGGTGACGCGGCTGGCGCAGGCGGCCGGCGCCTGTGTGCTGATCGACGGCGCCCAGGGGGTCGTCCATCAGCCGGTCGACGTGCAGGCGATCGGCTGCGATTTCTACGCCTTCACCGGCCACAAGCTCTACGGGCCGACCGGCATCGGCGTGCTCTACGGCACGGCGGAGCGATTGGCCGAGACGCCCCCGTGGCAGGGCGGCGGCGACATGATCGAGTCCGTGTCGTTCGAGAAGACGGTCTATGCCGATCCGCCGCTGCGCTTCGAGGCGGGCACGCCGCCTTTCGTGCAGGCGATCGGTCTGGGTGCGGCGATCGACTATGTGCAGGCGCTCGGCATGGAGGCCATCGGCGCCCACGAGCATCTCCTTTGCGACCATGCGATGGCGACCCTGCGCGCGGTGCCCGGCGTGCGTCCGATCGGCGAGGCGCCGGACAAGGCGGCTATCGTGTCCTTCGTCGTCGACGGCCTGCATTCCATGGATGTCGGCGCGATCCTCGACCGGCAGGGCATCGCCGTGCGCGTCGGCCATCACTGCGCCCAGCCCCTGATGGCGCGCATGGGCATCGAATCGACCGTCCGGGCCTCGATGGCGCTCTACAACACGACCGAAGAAATCGACGCGCTGGCCGCGGGCATCCGCCATGCGCAGAAGCTGCTGGCCTAGGCGCGATGGACCTGACGGCCTACGAGGACTATGCCGAGACGCTCGAAGCGCTCGACGACGAGATGCGCTTCGAATACCTGCTCGACATCGCGAAGAAGAAGCGGGGCGAGCCCTTTCCGGAAGAGGCGATGGACGACGCCCACCTCATGCACGGCTGCATGTCGCGGGTCTGGATCGTCCACGATACTTCGGAGGACCGGCACTATTTCCGCGGCCATTCCGACGCCGCTATCGTCAAGGGGCTGGTCACCATGATGACCGACAGCTTCAGCGGCCTGACGACGGCGGAGCTGGCGCAGATCACGCTCGATCATGTCCGCCGGCTCAATCTCGGCGCGCTGACCACCCAGCGCCAGGTCGGCATGATGGCGATGCTGAAACACCTCCAGAAGCTGGCCGGCGCGCGGCCCGGCTTCCAGGCGGCGTGACGATGGCCGGCGAACCCGGCGGCGGGGCCTCATCAGGCGGAAGCCTTGCCGACTTCATGGCGGCGCCGGCGGAGGAAGGCCTGACGGCGGCGGCCGGCGCACCGCTCGAAAACCCGCAGGGGCGGGCGGACCGCGACGCGGTGATCGAGGCGCTGAAATCCGTCCACGACCCGGAAATCCCGGTCAACATCTACGATTTGGGCCTGATCTACGAAGCCGACCGCCGGCTGAACGGCGATGTCGAGATCACCATGACGCTGACCGCGCCGCACTGTCCGGTCGCCGGCGAGATGCCCCGGGAGGTCGCCGAGGCGGTGGCCGCCGTCGACGGGGTCGGGCGGGTCACGGTGACGTTGACCTGGTCGCCGCCCTGGACGCCGGACCAAATGAGCGACGATGCAAGGTTTATTCTTGATATGTTCTAGGAAAAGTGATATATATTGAGAGTATGAGGCTTTGGGAGAATGCGATGACTGTCATCGAGACCGGAAAAGAGAAACCTGCAACGCCGAAAGCGGAAGAGGGAGAGTCCGAGACACCAAAATTTATGAGTACCAAGAGCAAGACGTTGTCGGATCATCTGCATGCGACCACTCTTGGGAAATATCCATGGAATTCCGATAAGAAAACCTCGTAATGCCAAAGGAGCGGGAAATATTCGCCGGTCTGATTGAAAAGGAAGGCGAGCCCGCCACAGAAATACTTCTTACTTTAGGATTGTTCCACTATCACAAATGGGACCGGATTGTAGATCGGGAGAGGCAGAATGACGGGAAGCCTTTGTCGATAGTCCAACAGCACAGAATCGGCGATGAATTTTCGCCGGAAGACGTTCGCCGTTATCGGCAGATTGCAACCGAGACGATCAGGGATTTGCAGAAACAGGCGTTGCTCGGCGACCTCAATTCGACTTTCTCGCGGCACCGCGACACCTGGTGGCGCGGGTTCGGGCAAAGCTTCGCCGCGGCTCTCGCTTACAGTATCCTCCTTCTTGTCTTGTTTTTTGTCGTACGCTGGCTAGGTTCCGATCTGGCGGCGATATTCGGCCGCGTCGCCGGATAGGCCGCATTTCGGATGGCGAGACGAAGCCCATGATGCCCCAGGTGATCACGCTGACCGACCGCGCCGCCGACCGGGCAAAGGCCCTGATCGGCAAGGCGGAAGACGAGGTGCTCGGCCTGCGCGTCGGCGTGAAGTCCACCGGCTGCTCCGGCATGAGCTACTATGTCGAATACGCTCGGGAGCAAAAGAAATTCGAGGATGTGGTCGAGGACAAGGGCGTGCGGATCTTCATCGAGCCCTCGGCGACCATGTTCCTGTTCGGCAGCGAGATGGACTGGGTGGAAGACCGGTTCAACGCCCGGTTCGATTTCGTTAATCCCAACGAAAAGGGCCGGTGCGGCTGCGGCGAATCCTTCACCGTCTAGACTTCGATTCCCGACAAATCATTACATTTCCTGACAGCTTTCGATTGCTGACGCCCAACGCGTCGCAAACCTGCCGGAATCGCCATGCCGAAAGTCACCTTCGTCGAGCGCAACGGCAATCCGCGGGAAATCGAGGCCAGGGCCGGCCAGACCCTGCTGGAAATCGCCTGGGACAACGGACTCGACGTCGAAGGCGCGTGCGAAGGCTCGATGGCCTGCGCGACCTGCCACGTCATCGTCGACCCGGCCTGGTTCGACCGGCTGCCCGATCCCTCCGAGGATGAGGAGGATATGCTGGACCTGGCCTACGATATCCAGAAGACGTCCCGCCTCGGCTGCCAGATCACGTTGACCGAAGCCTTGGACGGACTGGTCGTGCGCCTGCCGAAGGACGTCCGTAACATGCTGCTTTGACATGGCCGGTCGGGACGGAAATCAGGCGAGCATCGAGAAAAAATTGCGCGCAATTTTGTGCGCATTTTTCTTGACCGGCCCGCTGCCGGTCCACACAATTGCGGCGTGAACGGACGACAGTTCATTGCGCGGGTCCGCAAGTGGGCGAGAAGCCGGAATCTGGAGGTGCGCTTCGTGGCGTCCGAAGGCGCCGGTTCGCACGGAACGCTCTATGCCGGCGACCGCAAGACCACCGTCAAGGACCGCAAGAAGGAAATCGGCAAGGGGTTGATCGCCAAGATGCTCGCCGACCTCGGGATCGACAGGGACGATTTCTAGGTATGTGAACGACGGTAAAATCCGCGGAGGGCCGCAACATGCCGGATGCCTATAACTATCCTGCCGAGATCGAACGCGATGAGGACGGACGGTATGTCGTCGCGTTTCCGGATTTCGGGTGGGGCGCCACCGACGGCGCCAGCCCGGACGAGGCGCTGGATGAAGCCAAAGACCTGCTGCGCGAGCTTATTGCGACGACAATCCGGGAGGGCGGAGGCCTGCCCCGGCCGTCGCGCGCCGGCAGGGGGCAGCCCCTGGTCGTCCCGCCGGTGCAGATCGCCCTGAAGGCGGCCCTTTACGAGGCCTGGCGTGAGGCCGGGATATCGCAACGCCGGTTGGCCCGCGACCTCGATGTCGCTGAAAGCGAGGTGCGGCGCATGTTGAATCCGGAACACAGCACCAAGGCCGCAACAATGGACCGCGCATTGCGCCGGCTGGGAAAGCGCGTAACGGTCACGGTCGACGAGGCTGCCTGAGCCGCCTTCGGCGGTGAGACGGTCGGGCCGCTGCGGTTGCAACTGTTCGATGCTGCGGTCGCTCGATCGCTTGCCGGGTGACAAAGCGTCGTTTCGGCGGTCCTGTTTGACGCTATAACGGCCTCTTAGACTGCACAGGAAAGTACAGGAAAGACGCTGGAAGGGCTTGTCGCGTACCTGCCCTGGGGGCGTCCGCAAGAATATGGTCGAGGCTTCGAAGGAACCCGTTTACGAAGGCGCGCTGTTCAACCGGCTGCGGGTCGGCGCCGGGGCGCAGTGGGACGCCTATGTCGGGCACGAGTTCGTTCGGCAGCTGGGCGCCGGCAGCCTGCCGGAAGCGGCGTTCCGGCATTACCTGATCCAGGATTATCTGTTCCTCATCCACTTCTCGCGCGCCTGGGCGCTCGCCGCCTACAAGGCGGAGACCCTGGCGGACATCCGCTCGGCTGCGGAGGTGTTGGCCGGCATATCCGATACCGAAATGCGCCTGCACGTCGAGTTCTGCGCCTCCTGGGGCCTGACAGAAGCCGATATGGAAGCCGCGCCGGAAGCGCCGGGATGCCTCGCCTATACCCGCTATGTGATCGAAACCGGCCTGCGCGGCGATCTGCTGGACCTGCATGTCGCGCTCGCGCCCTGCGTCGTCGGCTATGGCGAGATCGGCCGGACACTCGGCACTCTCGAAACGGTGGCGAACAACCCCTACCGCGCCTGGATCGAGATGTATTCGGGCGATGAATATCAGGCGATCGCGCGCGGCGCCGCCGCTGCCCTGGACGATCTCTGGGCCCGCCGCGGCAGCGACGCCCGCCTGGCCGGCGTACAAAGGATTTTCGACGAAGCGACACGGTTGGAGGCCGGTTTCTGGCAGATGGGATTGGATGCCGCATGACCGAGCCTGCCGCAAACCGCAAGATCCGGAACCAGGCGGATATCAGGGCACTGGAAGCGGCGACCGCGGACGGCTTCCTGCCCGTCGCCTCCACCTGGGAACTGCTGGCCCGAGGGCGCGACCTGTTCGGCGACCGGCCGGCCTTTCGCTTCCTCGAAACCGGCGCGCCGGGCGGCCCGGCGGTCGACATCTCCCATGCCGACCTGTTCGCCCGGGTGACCCAGGCGGCGAACCTGTTCACCGATCTCGGCGTCGGCCCGGACGACGCAGTCGCCATGCTGGCGCCGAACATCCCGGAGGCGCATTTCGCCCTGTGGGGCGGATCGGCGGCGGGCCGGGCCTGCCTCGTCAACAATCTGCTCAATACCGACCATATCGCGGAACTGGTCGAAGCGGCCGGCGCCAAGGTGCTGGTGGCGCTGGGGCCGGATCCGGCGCTCGATATCTGGCGCAAGGCCCTGGACGTCCACGACCGGGCGTGGGGTCTCAACGCCGTTCTGTCGATCGGCGGCGCGCAGGACGGGGCGGACGATTTTGCCTCGGCGATCGCCGGCTATCCCGCCGACCGCCTGACTTCGGGCCGCGCGATCCGGCGGGAAGATATCGCGTCCTGCTTCCATACCGGCGGCACGACCGGCGCACCGAAACTGGCACTGCACAGTCACGGCAACCAGGTGCATGTCGCGTGGTCAGCCAGCCGGATGTTCCATATCCGGCCGGACGATATGGCGATCAACGGCTTTCCGCTGTTCCATGTCGCCGGATCGATGGTATTCGGCCTCTCGCTCCTGGCCGGCGGCGCCGGCCTGCTGCTGCCGACCCGCCTGGGCGTCCGCCATCCCGACGTCATCGCCCGCTACTGGGAACATGTCGCGGAGCATCGCGTGAGTTTCCTGTCCGCAGTCCCGACGCTGCTGGCGGCGCTGCTCAGCCAGCCCTACCCGGAGGCCGACATTTCGTGCGTGCGCCGCATGGTGATCGGCGGGTCGCCGCTGCCGACGGAAATGGCCGACGTCTTCGAGGAAACTTACGGCATTCCGGTGCGCAACGCGTTCGGCATGACCGAGAGCGCGGGCATCGTTACCATAGAGCCCTATCTTGCGCCGGCGCGGGTGCGGGGATCCTGCGGCCTTCCCTTGCCCCACACCGAAGTCATTGCCGCGGCGCTCGGCCCGGACGGCGCCGACGTCTCGAGGCCGATGCCGGTCGGAGAAACGGGCGTGATTGCGGTGCATGGCCCCAACGTCAGCCCCGGCTACACCGATCGCAAGCGCAACGCCGGCACGTTCACCGAAGACGGCTGGCTGATCAGCGGCGATCTCGGCCATCTCGACGAGAACGGCTACGTTTACGTCACCGGCCGGTCCAAGGATGTCATCATCCGCGGCGCCCACAATATCGACCCCGCCATGGTCGAGGAGATCGTGAACCGGCATCCCGCCGTCGAGATGAGTGCGGCGGTCGGGCAGCCGGATGCCTACGCCGGCGAACTGCCTGTGGTCTATGTCGCGCTCAAGCCGGATATGCCGGCGACCGAAGAGGAAATCCTCGCCTTCGTGACGCCGTTGATCGCCGAACGGCCGGCCGTGCCGAAACGGGTGCATATCCTGCCCGGCCTGCCGCAGACTGCGCTCGGCAAGGTGTTCAAGCCTGCCCTGCGGCTGCAGTCGATCGAAAGGGTTTTCGGCGAAGCGCTGGCGCCCTTGCGGGACGACGGCGTTACCGTGGCGGTGACCGGGCAACAATCGGCGGCGGGCCTTTCGGCGCATATTGCGCTGGGCGGCGCGGACGGCGCAGCGGAAGAACGGGTCAGGTCGCTCCTGCGTGGCTTTCCGGTGGACTACAGGGTGGAGGTCTCCGTCTGACGGGCCGCCTGCCCGGTTCCCGGGCGATTGCGGCGCAACGTCTTGATTGCCGGGCAACGCTTGAACGATGGCCGGGGCGGCCTTATACGCTGCCCGCGCGGCGGCGGCGCGCCCCGTCCCTTTCGGGAGTTCCCCGTTCGGGATTTTCCCGTTCGGGATATCGGGGCCGCGCGGGCGTGGCGGAATTGGTAGACGCGCTGGCTTTAGGTGCCAGTGACGAAAGTCGTGGGGGTTCGAGTCCCTCCGCCCGCACCATCCGGCCGACCGGATCGAACGGAAACGAACCGAACGGGCGCCCGCGCCGCCCGAGCCTCAAGATTGGATTTGCCGAACCATGCAGGTGACGGAAACGACGGCCGAAGGCCTGAAACGCGAATACAGGGTATCCATCCCGGCGAAAGACATCGACGGCAAGGTCACCAGCAAGCTGACCGAGGTCGGCCGGGATATCCAGCTTCCGGGGTTCCGCCGGGGCAAGGCGCCGCTGCCGGTCCTGAAAATGCGGCTGGGCAAGTCGGTGCTGGGAGAGGTGCTGGAGGAAACGCTCCAGGAGAGCGTTGCGAAGACGCTGGAGGACAAGGAACTCAAACCGGCGATGCAGCCGCAAATCGAGATCGGCGACTACAAGGACGGCGGCGATCTCGAATACACCATGTCGCTGGAAGTCCTGCCGGACTTCACCGTCATGGACCTGGCGACCATCGAACTGGAACGGCTCCGGATCCCGGTGGCGGAGGACGTCGTCGACCGGGCGGTCGCCTCCTTCGCCGAGAACCGGAAGGAATCCGAACCGGCGCCCGACGGCCACGAGGCCGCGGCCGGCGATATCGCTGTCATCGACTTCCGCGGCACCGTGGACGGCGAGGCGTTCGACGGTGGCACGGCCGAGGACTATCACCTGAGTCTCGGCGCCAACACCTTCGTCCCCGGTTTCGAGGACCAGTTGATCGGCGCGAAGGCCGGCGACCGGAAGGACGTGAAGATCGCGTTCCCGGAAGAATACCCGGCCGAAACCCTGGCAGGGAAGGATGCGGTCTTCGACGTGACGGTGAAAGAACTGCGGACATCGAAATTGCCGGAGATCGACGACGAATTCGCCAAATCCCTGGGCGCCGAAGATCTGAACGCGCTGCGGGAAGCCGTAAAGGCCGACATCGAGCGCGAATATAACGGCGTGAGCCGGACCCGCCTGAAACGCGACCTGCTCGATATTCTGGCCGACGGCCACGAATTCGAACTGCCGCCGGGCATGGTCGAGGTCGAATTCGAGGCGATCTGGACGCACTATGAAGAACGCAAGGCGCAGGACGGGCTCGACGAGGACGAAAAGGACAAGTCCGAAGACGCGCTGAAGGCCGAATATCGCGATATTGCGGCCCGCCGGGTCCGTCTCGGCATCGTGCTCAGCGCGATCGGCGCCGGGCAGGACATCGAGGTGTCCAACGAAGAACTGAACCGGGCCATCCTGCGCGAGGCGCAGAATTATCCAGGACGCCAGCGCGAGGTGATGGAGGCCTACCAGAAGAACGCCGAGATGCGCGACGGCCTCAAGGCGCCGATCTACGAGGACAAGGTGATCGACTATATCGTCGAGCTCGCCCAGGTCAGCGAGAAGGACTCGACGCTGGAAGAGGTCATTGCCATGCCGGAAACGGACGCCGCGCCGGCAGGAGAGGCGGCCGCGTAGAAAACAAGGCCCCGGAACCGCCTGCCGCAAGGGCCCGGCGGCCTGCGGCGGGGCGGACACCGGACTGGCAGCGCCTGCACGGGAAGCCTATGTACTGGCGTCGGACCGCTCCGCCCGGCCGTCTCCAAAGCCGAACCCCCAATCGAGAGAGCTTCGAGAGAGCCGTATGCCCGATCCCGCCGATCACTACATGAACACGCTCGTGCCCATGGTCGTCGAACAGACCAACCGCGGCGAACGGGCCTACGACATCTATTCCCGCCTGTTGAAAGAGCGCATCGTCTTCATCACCGGCGCCGTCGAGGACCAGATGTCGTCGCTGATCTGCGCGCAACTGCTGTTTCTGGAAGCCGAAAACCCGACCAAGGACATTTCGATCTACATCAATTCTCCGGGCGGTATCGTGACTTCCGGCCTGTCGGTCTACGACACGATGCAATATGTCCGGCCGGAGGTGTCGACCGTCTGCGTCGGGCAGGCGGCTTCCATGGGCTCGCTGCTGCTTGCCGCCGGGGCGCCGGGCAAGCGCTATGCGCTGCCGAATGCCCGAATCATGATTCATCAACCGTCCGGCGGGTTCCAGGGCCAGGCGACGGACATCGAAATTCACGCCCGGGAAATTCTTGCCGTGCGCGCGCGGCTGAACGACATTTACGTCCGGCATACCGGCCAGGAGCTCGCGGCGATCGAGGATGCGATGGACCGAGACCGCTTCCTGACTCCGGAGGAATCGAAGGATTTCGGCATCATCGACGAGGTCGTGACCAGCCGGCCCCAGGACAGCGATGACGACAACGGGGACGGCGGATAGTCGGGCAGCGCGCCGCAGACCTGATTCAATCTGGTCACGGTCCGGGCCTGTCGCTATCATGCGCCCCAATCGCGACGTTTCGGACCGCGGCGTCGCGGGAAACGGGGCCAGACCGCCAGACCGATTGATGCGGATTTTCGATTTGCAAGCCGATCCTGACGCCGATCCTGATAGGGCCGACCACCGATGAGCAAATCCGGCAACGGCGATTCCAAGAACACCCTCTACTGCTCGTTCTGCGGCAAGAGCCAGCACGAGGTGCGCAAGCTGATCGCCGGTCCGACGGTGTTCATCTGCGACGAGTGCGTCGAGCTCTGCATGGACATCATCCGGGAGGAGAACAAGTCCAATGTCGTCAAGAGCCGCGACGGCGTGCCGACGCCGCTCGAGATCAACGAGGTTCTGGACGATTATGTGATCGGCCAGCATCACGCCAAGCGGGTGCTTTCCGTCGCGGTCCACAATCACTACAAGCGCCTGGCGCACGGCGCCAAGTCCAACGGCGTCGAACTCGCCAAGTCAAATATCCTGCTCGTCGGGCCGACCGGCTGCGGCAAGACCCTGCTGGCCCAGACGCTGGCGCGCATCATCGACGTGCCCTTCACGATGGCGGACGCCACGACGCTGACCGAAGCGGGCTATGTCGGCGAGGATGTCGAGAACATCATCCTGAAGCTGCTCCAGGCCGCCGATTACAATGTCGAGCGGGCGCAGCGCGGCATCGTCTATATCGACGAGGTCGACAAGATCAGCCGCAAGGCGGACAACCCGTCGATCACCCGCGACGTTTCCGGCGAGGGCGTGCAGCAGGCGCTGCTCAAGATCATGGAGGGAACGGTCGCTTCCGTGCCGCCCCAGGGCGGGCGCAAGCATCCGCAGCAGGAATTCCTCCAGGTCGATACCACCAACATCCTCTTCATCTGCGGTGGCGCCTTCTCCGGTCTGGAGAAAATCATTTCGTCGCGGGGCCAGAACAAGTCGATCGGCTTCGGCGCCGACGTCCGCGCGCCCGACGAGCGCAAGACCGGCGAGGTGCTGCGCGACCTGGAGCCGGAAGACCTGCTGAAATTCGGGCTGATTCCGGAGTTCGTCGGCCGCCTGCCGGTCATTGCCACGCTTGAGGACCTGGACGAGCACACGCTGGTCCGGATCCTGACCGAGCCGAAGAACGCGCTGGTCAAGCAATACCAGCGCCTGTTCGACATGGAAGGCGCCAAGCTCAGCTTCACGGACGATGCCCTGGCGGCGATCGCCCGCAAGGCGATAGCGCGGAAAACGGGCGCCCGCGGCCTGCGCTCGATCATGGAGAATATCCTGCTCGATTCGATGTTCGACCTGCCGGGCGACGATGGGATCGAGGAAGTCGCGATCAGCCAGGAGGTCGTCGAGGGCGGGGCGCAGCCCCTGCTGCTCTATGCCGACCGCAAGGCAGAAATGGGCGGCGTCAGCGCCTGAAGCGCCGACCCGGCGTCGCACTTTACCGCGAGGCCCTTGATCCGGCGGCGAACGAACCGATTTATCGGCTTGAAGGCGCGTTCAGCGGCCGCGGTGGCGGCGCCGGTTTACCGGCCATGACCTTTCCTGCGGTCGATGCCTGAACGGAGTCGGTCGTCAACGTTTCGGGTGAAACATATGTTCGAACTTCAGGGCGGTGTGTTGCTGCCTGTACTGCCGCTTCGCGATATTGTCGTTTTTCCGCATATGATCGTGCCGCTCTTCGTCGGGCGGGAAAAATCCGTCCGGGCGCTCGAAGACGTCATGCGGGACGACAAGCAGATCCTGCTCGTCGCCCAGAAGAATGCCGCTCAGGACGATCCTTCGACCGCCGACATCTTTACCGTCGGGACGATCGGCACGGTGTTGCAGCTGCTCAAACTGCCCGACGGCACGGTGAAGGTGCTGGTCGAAGGCGGCCAGCGCGCCAAGATCCTGCGCTACGCCGATAACGATACCTTCTTCCAGGCCTGGTCCGAGGTCATGGAGGAAGAGGGCGAAGACGACAAGGAAGTCGAAGCGCTCATGCGCACGGCGGTCTCGCAGTTCGAGCAGTATCTCAAGCTGAACCGCAAGATTCCACCCGAGGTGCTGGTGTCGATCAACCAGATCGACGAGCCGGGCAAGCTGGCCGATACGGTGGCCTCGCACCTGAACCTGAAAATTCCGGAAAAGCAGGAACTGCTCGAAATCGCCCCGATCGGCGCGCGGCTGGAAAAGATCTACTCCTACATGGAGGGCGAAATCGGCGTGATGCAGGTCGAGAAACGCATCCGCAGCCGAGTCAAGCGCCAGATGGAGAAGACCCAGCGCGAATATTACCTGAACGAGCAGATGAAGGCCATTCAGAAGGAGCTGGGCGAGAGCGAGGACGGCAAGGACGAACTGGCCGAAATCGAGGAGAAGATCAAGAAGACCAAGCTATCGAAAGAGGCGCGGGAAAAGGCCGATGCCGAGCTGAAGAAACTCCGCTCGATGAGCCCGATGTCCGCCGAATCGACGGTCGTGCGCAACTATCTCGACTGGCTCCTGGGCATTCCCTGGAAAAAGCGGACGAAAATCAAGCGCGATATCGGGCGCGCCGAGCGCATCCTCGACGAGGACCATTACGGCCTGGAGAAGGTCAAGGAACGGATCATCGAATATCTCGCCGTTCAGCAGCGGATGAAGAAGATCAAGGGGCCGATCCTGTGCCTGGTCGGCCCGCCCGGCGTCGGCAAGACCTCGCTGGGCAAATCGGTCGCCCGCGCGACCGGCCGCAACTTCGTGCGCCTGTCCCTGGGCGGCGTGCGCGACGAGGCGGAAATTCGCGGGCACCGGCGCACCTATATCGGCTCGATGCCGGGCAAGGTGGTCCAG
This sequence comes from Rhodospirillaceae bacterium, assembly GCA_028819475.1. Classification (NCBI taxonomy): domain Bacteria; kingdom Pseudomonadati; phylum Pseudomonadota; class Alphaproteobacteria; order Rhodospirillales; family Rhodospirillaceae; species Rhodospirillaceae bacterium. The sequence goes on along the minus strand of JAPPLJ010000020.1, from coordinate 27,587 downwards.
TCGATGAAGAAGGCGAAGAGCTCGAACCCGCTGTTCCTGCTCGACGAGGTCGACAAGCTGGGCGCCGACTGGCGCGGCGACCCCTCGTCGGCGCTGCTCGAAGTCCTGGATCCGGAGCAGAACGGAACCTTCAACGACCACTATCTCGAGGTCGACTACGATCTCTCGGACGTGCTGTTCATCACGACGGCCAACACGCTGCGCATGCCGCAGCCCCTGATGGATCGCATGGAGATCATTCGTCTGCCCGGCTACACCGAGGACGAAAAGGTCGAGATTGCCAAGCGGCACCTGATCCCCAAGCAGGTCGAAGCGCACGGTCTGAAGGAAAGCGAGTGGTCGGTCTCCGATTCGGCGCTGCGCTCGCTGATCCGCTACTACACGCGGGAGGCCGGCGTCCGGAACCTTGAGCGCGAAATCGCCAATCTGGCGCGCAAGGCGATCAAGCAGATCGTCAGCGGCGCGACCGAAAAGGTCACGATCACCAACCGGAACGTCGAAAAGTTCGCCGGCGTCCGTAAATTCCGCTTCGGCCTTGCCGAGGACAAGGACGCGGTCGGCGTCGTCACCGGCCTGGCCTGGACCGAGGTCGGCGGCGAATTGCTTTCGGTCGAAGCCGTCACGCTTCCCGGCAAGGGCAAGGTGTCCGCGACCGGAAAGCTCGGCGACGTCATGAAGGAATCGGTCCATGCGGCCGAGAGTTTCGTGAAATCCCGGGCGGTCAGCTTCGGCATCAAGCCGACCATTTTCGAGAAGCGCGACATCCATGTGCATGTGCCGGAAGGGGCGACGCCGAAAGACGGGCCGTCGGCCGGCGTCGCCATGATCGCCGCCATCGTTTCGGTCCTGACCGGCATTCCCGTGCGCAAGGATGTCGCGATGACCGGCGAAATCACGCTTCGCGGGCGGGTATTGCCGATCGGCGGTCTCAAGGAGAAGCTGCTCGCTGCGTTGCGCGGCGGCCTGAAGACCGTGCTGATTCCCGACGAAAACGAAAAGGACCTCGCCGAAATTCCGGACAATGTGAAGCGCGGCCTGAACATCGTCCCGGTCAGCGCCGTCGACCAGATTCTGGAACACGCGCTGACCGCGCCGCTGACGCCGATCGAGTGGGCGGAAGCCGCTGACGGCGTCGCGGCCGTCCCCGGGGAAAGCACGAGCGGCGAAGTCGGCGTGGTCACGCACTAGCGGCACCATCGCGCAAGGCAATGCGAGTGGATGGTGAAATCCGCCGGGATGGTAAATTCCCTGCGAGATACACGCTTTGCTGCGGTTTCGGTGATTGACCGGGTTGCCGCGTTCGCCTTACACTTGGGGCAATCCGGCGGATTGAGTTCGAAATGCGGGAGGAGGCAGCCGTCTTGGCAGAAAGACGGTGCGTGGCGCACATCCGGCGGATGGTCTTCAATTATCCAAGAGCAAGAAGGAACCCTTAGGTGAACAAAAACGACCTTATTGCTGCCGTTGCCGCCAGCACGGGCCTGAGCAAATCCGACGTTGCATCTGCTATCGATGCGACGCTCGCTTCGATTACCGATACCCTGAAGTCCGGCGGAGAGGTGAAACTTGTCGGTTTTGGCTCCTTCCACGTGACTAACCGGGCGGCTTCCACCGGCAGAAATCCGCGTACTGGAGAAACGATCCAGATCGCTGCCTCCCGTCAGCCGAAGTTCAAGGCCGGCAAGGGCCTGAAAGATGCGCTGAACTAGGCCCTTCTTGCCCGAAAAATTTTCGCAATACAGGAAATGGCCGTCCGCATCAGGATGGCCATTTTCGGTTCGGCCGCCGACAACCGATCGAGGCGAATTGCGGCCTGGATTTTCCGGCCGGACGTTGGCGGCGGCGCAGCGGCGGTGTTGCGGGCGGTTAGCTCAGATGGGAGAGCGACTGGTTTACACCCAGTAGGTCGGCGGTTCGATCCCGTCACCGCCCACCAGACCGGGGCGGGTCGCGGGCCGGGGCCGCATCCCCGCAGGTCGGGATCGCAGGCCGGACATTCCGGGGGTTCGGCGCTTTCCTGCCGCAATCGTAAAGAAGAGGTGAGACAGCGCCGCTAATAGACGGAAAGAATTGGTAAATCGGCTTGTGAATTCCTCTGCAAAAAGAAGGATATCTCTCGGAAATAAAAAGAAAATCTGTTGATCTGTACAATTGCTCAAGTTATCTTGCCGGGAACAGACCAAATTTCATCGGGCCGACGGGAACAGGCAGGCATGCAGCGGCGAAATTCGCGCATTTCCGGTGGCCGGATGCAAGTTTCGGAGAGGGCATTCCGGGACGCGGTCCGGTCTCGCGCCCTCCGGTCGACCCACACCGGACCGCACACACGCACCAACGTCGCGGGCGGTCCCCGCGTCCTCCTTTGAATTCGAGCATGGCAGGCAAGCATGTTTTCGAGAGACAAGTCAAAAGACAACGCTGGTTCGAGCCCCGCACCGGCAGTCTCCCGTCCGGAGCCCGTACCCCCGCCGGATCCGGTGGCCGAGAGCAAGCCGGAGCCTCGGCAGCAGCGACCGACCGTCAAGCCTTCGGTCATAACCGAGGGCCTTCACGTTACCGGTAACCTGGCGTCGGGCGGCGAGCTTCTCGTCGACGGTTCGGTGACCGGGGATATTCACGTCCGCGGATTGACGATCGGCGCTTCGGGCAAGGTGGAAGGCAAGATTGTTGCCGAGGAAATCACGGTGTCGGGCGCCGTCGACGGCCAGATCAGCGCCAAGACGGTGACCATCGGCCGAACGGCGCGTGTCACGGGCGATGTGCTCCATGATGTGTTGTCGATCGAGAGCGGCGCCGAGTTCCAGGGCCGATGCCAGCGGCGGCCTGCCAGCGAACTCGAAGTGCCCAAGACGGCGGCACAGCTTGCGCAGGCGCAGAAGCCGGCGCAGCAGGCACAGCAGAAAGCCGCGAAGACGCCGCCTCCGGCCAATGTCCGGCCCGTCACGGCGCCGAAGCCGGCCGGCGCATCGGCAACGCCCGCAGGGTAAATCGGGCAAGGTCCCGCCGGAAGCGGGCGCCGGTTCAGCGCGGCAGCCTATCGGGTGTCCGGGCCGTTCAGCGCCCGGACGAAAATTTCCGCATCGACGTTGCCGCCGGAGGCCACCGCGACGACGGTGCGCCCGCGGCAGGGCATTTCACCCGACGTCAGGGCTGCCAGCCCGGCCGCGCCGCCCGGCTCGAGGACGAGCTTCAGATCGTCGAACGCGACCTGCATGGTGTGGAACGCATCCGCATCTTCAATGGCGATGCCGGGCGCCAGCACCTGCCGGTTGATTTCGAAGGTCAATTCGCCGGGCGTCTCCGCAAGCAGCGCATCGCAGACGGAGCGGACCGGGCCCGGCAGGGCGATCCGCCGTCCGGCTTCCAGCGAGCGTAAGGTATCGTTGCCGGCGGCGGGCTCGCTGGGATGGACCGGCACGCCCGGCATCGCCGTTTTGAGCGCCGTTGCGATACCGGCGATCAGGCCGCCGCCGCCGCAGGGCACGACGACGGCGTCGGGAACGATCCCGAGCGCGCGGCACTGGCTGGCGATCTCCAGGCCGACAGTGCCCTGGCCGGCGATGGTGTCGGGATGGTCATAGGGCGGCACGATCGGGCGGCCGAGGTCTTCGGCCAGTGCTTCGGCAAAACCGACACGGTCAACGGTGTCGCGATCGAACGGGCGGACGTCCGCCCCCCAGCTTTCGGTTCGGGACCGCTTGATGGCCGGGGCATCCAGCGGCATGGCGATGGTCGCGGGAATGTCCTGCAATCTGGCGGCGGCGGCGACCGCCTGGGCGTGATTGCCGGACGAATACGCCACGACGCCCCGGCGCCGCCGATCTTCCGGCAGGCGGGAAATGTTCGTCCAGGCGCCGCGGAACTTGAACGACCCGGTCCGTTGCAGGCATTCGGCCTTGATCCAGACGGAAGCGCCCAGCCGGGCATCCAGCGCGTCCGAGCGCAACAGGGGCGTGACGGCGGCTACACCGCGCAGGAGCCGCGCCGCATCGACAAGGCTGTCGAAGTCCGGAGGACGGAGATCAACCGTGCCGCCCATGCCGCTCGTCGATCGATTTCAGGAAACCGTCGACCGCCTCGGCCGCGGCCGGTTCGTGAAGGCGCGGCGCATGGCCCACTCCGGGGACGGTGACGCCCCTGATGTCCGGGTGATCGTCCAGCATGGCCTGCAGGCCTTCGTCGGTGAGTAGATCGGAATTGCCGCCGCGAACCGCCAGCACCGGAACATGGTGGAGCGCGCGGAACATGGCCCGGAAATCCGGTGCGCCGCCGGTTCCGCGGCGGATCGGCTGCACCAGCCGCACGTCCCAGTCGTAGTGCAGGAGACCGTCGTCGCCTTCGCGGTAGGTTGCACGCGCCACGTCTTCGAAGTCCGCATCGGTCCAAGCCTCGAACTCGGGATACCGCTCCCGGGTCGCCGCTATCGCCGCGGGCCAGTCGGGCGCCGGCCGGTCCGTACCGGCATAGGTGACGATCTCGGCCGTTGCCGATGCCTCGATTTGCGGACCGACGTCGTTCAGGACGACGCCGGCGATTGCGGAAGGGATCACGGCGCCGAGTCCCATCGACAGGAATCCGCCCAGGGAGGTGCCGACCAGAACGATTCGGTGCAGGCCGGCTGCAACGATCAGATGCCGGATATCGTTGATATAGGTTTCGGGCGTGTAGGTCCGCCAGTCGTCGGCACGGTCGGAAGCGCCCCGGCCGCGATAGTCCGGACAAACGACGCGGCGCTCTGCAGCGTGCGCCTCGGCAAGGGCGGCAAAATCGGCCGAATTGCGAGTCAGGCCGGCCAGGCAGAGCAGGGGAACGCCGGTCCCGGTTCCGCCGTCATAGTCGCGGTAATAATGGCTCAACCCGTCCTGCCCGAGAAATCTCGACTCGCGATAAGGCTGTCGGGTCATCTGCTTATTCCGGTTGTCGCTGGACCGGCGCTTGCCGCGCCGGGGCGGGCCGTTGCGTGGGGCCGGGAGACGCGGGCGTTCCCGCAGGCGCCGGATGCGTCGCAGGCGATTTTCGACCCCGCCGCGCGCCAGGCGACTGCCGGTGTCGCCGCCAGTCCGTTAAGGCCCAGGCGCGCCCGGTAGACAGTGACATTCGCCAGCACGCGGCGCAGGAAATTTCGGGTTTCGCCGAAAGGTACGGATTCGATCCAGTCGACCGGGTCGATATCCCGGTCGGGATGGCCGTACCGTGCGATCCATCGCGCCACCCGGCCCGGCCCGGCATTGTACGCCGCCGCGGCCAGCAGGTAGGAGCCTTCGTACCGGTTCACCAGGTGGGCGAGATAGGTGGATCCCAACCGGATATTGTAAGCCGTGTCGCGGCTCAGGCGCCTGCGGCTCCATTTCAGCCGGGCGCGCCGGGCGGCGAATCTTGCGGTCGACGGCAGGAGCTGCATCAGGCCCCGCGCGCCGGCCCCGCTGCGCGCTCTGGCGTTGAATTCGCTCTCCTGGCGAATAACGGCCAGGACCAGCGCCGGTTCGACCGGCAGGCGTTTCGGCAGGGCGATAACGGGAAAGGCGAGGCGGCTGCGCACCGAACCCAGCGGCAGGGCAAGGCGCGCGGCCCGGACCGCGATGTGGCGTTCGCCCAGTTCGGCGGCCAGTTCGGCGATCAGCGACAGGCGTCGGCCGGCCCCCTGCATGTCTTCGCCGGATCCGCCGGCAAACCGGCCGGTACTGCGATTAGTCAGGTGCCAGAGCAGCCGGCGGCTTTCCGACTTTGCCCGGTAGCGGTGATAGAAACGCGTCAGGCGGACGGCCGGTTCCCGGTCGAATGCCGCCCGCGATTGCGGCGGGACCACCGTATCCGGGGGCAAGACCAGGTGCTGCGCCTTGAGCCGCATCCGTGACAACTGGCCGTGCAGGCCGAATGCTGCCGGGGCCGCTTTCCGATACCAGGCTTCCGCGTCGCCAGGCTGGAGTTTGTTGCGCCAGGTCTCGCCGATCCACCAGGCCGACATGGCGCGGATATCGTGGCGCAGCGATCCGGAATGAATCCGCTGGAAATGTTTCAATGCCGTTTCCGGTTTGCCTTGTTTGCGCAGGGCGATCCAGCCTGCGAGGCTTTCGGCGCCGGCGAAACGGTAGCCCGAGGTATGGCGATGGCTGGCGGCCACCGCATAGGCGCCGGCGTGGCGCCGCTCCTTGAGCAGCTCCCGGACCGCGAGCGTCCGTTCCAGCCACCAGCGCCCCGCTGTGGCCTTGCCCGGCTCCGGCGCGGAAATGAGCCCTGCGCTCGCCGCTTGGAGATTGCCCCTGCGCCGGTTCCAACGCGCGAGATCGAGGCGGAATCCGGGCTCCGATCGGTTCGCTGCGGGCACTTTGGCGATCCGCTTCAGCGATTTCGGAACGGTCCATGGACGCGGCCTTCGCTGAAGGTCGATGCGCGCCCGGAGCGGGATGGCGTAGCCGGACGACAGTTTGAAGAACAGGATGAGCCTGTACGCGCTGCGATAGCGCCCGCGGTCAAGATGCATGCGGACTCTGGCCGCCCTGTCGGCATGGGAAATCCTGCGTCCGTATCTCCGGAAGAACTTCTTCTCGCCCGCGGTTCCCGCCGGCAGGCCGAGCCAGCATCGGGCGATCTCCCCGTCAACCGCTCCCCGGTCGCCGCGCTTGCGCAACAGGTCGATATGGCGGATGCAGCCGATCGGTGTGGTCGGCGGGCGCTGCGCGAACCAGGCCAGCATTCGCGCGTCGGAGACTCGGCCCCGCAGCGCCACTTCCACCCGCTGTTCGAGGGTCCGCTGCAACGGCCAGTCCGGATGCTCCTCCAGGAATTCGATGATTTCCGCGGCCCGCGCCGGATTGCCCTCGCGGCGATAGTAGGCAAACCGCACCGCGTCGCGGTCGAACGGATCGCGGATTCGCCGGATCGCCCGCCGTGCCCGGACAAACTGTCGCCGCTCGATTGCGGCCAGCGCCTGCTTCGCCGGACCGGCCTGGCGTTTCGCCGCCTGGGCGCCGTCTGCCGAGGGCGCTGCCGCTATCGGACCCAGCAGGACGCCGAGACACGCAGCCGCGACAAGGCCGGGCCGGCACAGGGGAAAGGAGCGGCGGCTCACCGCGGCCGGTCCACGACAATTTCGGTCCGGTTGCTGCCGGCAGGCCTTCGCTTGATGACGGCGGATCGCCGGTATACCTTATCGCGAGGACTCATGGATTGCAGATCCCGGAGAATTCCCATGTTCAAGGGTTCGATGGTTGCCCTGATTACGCCGTTCGACAATGGCGCCGTGGACGAAGACAGTTTTTCCCGGCTGGTCGACTGGCAGATCGACGAAGGAACGGAAGGCCTGATCCCGGTCGGGACCACCGGCGAATCGCCGACGCTGAGCCACGACGAACACATGCGCGTGGTTGAGCTGTGCGTCAAGCGGGCAGCGGGCCGGGTGCCGGTGATCGCCGGTACGGGCTCCAATTGCACCCGCGAGGCCATCGAGTTCGCCAAACACGCCAGCGCTGTCGGCGCGGACGCCCAGCTTGTCGTGACACCCTATTACAACAAGCCGACCCAGGCCGGACTGATCGACCACTATACGGCGCTGCACGATGCGACCGACCTGCCGATCGTCATCTACAACATCCCGCCGCGCTCGGTGATCGACATGACGGTCGGGACGATGGCGGAACTGGCGAAACTGCCCCACATCGCCGGCGTCAAGGACGCGACGGCGAAGCTCGACCGCCCGCTGGCGACGCGCCTCGCCTGCGGTCCGGATTTTGCCATCCTGTCCGGCGAAGATGCGACGGCCCTCGCCCTGCTTGCGCAATCCGGCGACGGCTGCATCTCGGTTACGGCCAATGTGGCGCCGCGCCTTCTTGCGTCCATGCACAAGGCCTGGCGCGCCGGCAACCTCGACGAAGCGATCCGGATCAACGAGCTGCTGATGCCGCTGCACGAGGCATTGTTCTGCGAAGCGAGCCCCGGCCCGGTAAAATATGCCGCGAGCCTGATGGGCCTGGCCTCGCCGGAAACGCGGCTGCCGCTGACCGAAATCGCCGAGAGTTCGAAGCGGCAGGTCGAGGCTGCGCTGGAGCATGTCGGCCTGTGGAACGCGGCGCGGGCGGCAGCGGAATAGGCCGTTCCACGCCCGGGCCGGCCGGGCGACCCGTCACGCGGCGGCGGATACCGTCTCGCCGCGGTGCAGATCCTCCCAGCGCTCAATATAGCCGCGGGTGAGCGGCACCGCATCCCTGCGCCGCGCGATCTGAATCTGGAAGACGAGCTGGTCCATCCGCCGGAACGACAGTTCGCAGCCGGTCAGGTAGAACTCCCACATCCGGCAGAATCTCTCGTCGTACAAGTCGAGGATTTCGTCGCGGTTGGCGGCGAACCGCTCTCGCCAGTGCTGCAGCGTGCTGGCGTAGTGCAGGCGCAGCGCCTCGATATCCGTGACCCACAGGTTTTCCTTCTCGATTGCCGCCATCACTTCCGAGAGAGCGGGGGTATAGCCGCCGGGGAAGATATACTTGGCGAGCCACGCATTGGTCGAACCGGGAGGGCCGGCGCGGCCGATCGTGTGGAGCAGGGCGACGCCGTCCTCTTTCAGCAGCGTTCGCAGCTTGCCGAAAAACTCGCGATAGTGGGTCGCGCCGACATGCTCGAACATGCCGACCGAGACGATCCGGTCGTAGGTCTCGCGCTCTTCGCGATAGTCCTGGAGGCGGAAGCGGACCTGGTTGTCCAGGCCGGCCTTGCGCGCGCGCTCCTCGGCGGCGCCGTGCTGTTCCCTGGAGAGCGTAAGCCCGGTGACTTCGACCCCGGCCTCGCGCGCCAGATAGAGCGCCAGACCGCCCCAGCCGCAGCCGATATCGAGGACTTTCTGATCCGATTCCAGCAGCAGCTTGGCTGCGATATGGCGTTTCTTGTTGTGTTGCGCTTCTTCCAGGCTGTCGGTCTCATCGTTGAAATAGGCGCAGGAATACTGCTTGTCCTTGTCGAGGAACAGGTCGTAGAGCCGGCCGGACAGATCGTAGTGATGCGCCACGTTGCGCTGCGCCTTGCCGACCGGATTGTATTGCTGGAAGCGCCGCGTCAGCCGGCTGCATGCGCCGCCGAAACGCCCGATCAGCGTGTCGTTCTCGAACGCGCCGACCGCGCTGCACAACAGGTCGAGAAAGTCGTAGAGCGTGCCGTTTTCGATCGTCAGGCGGCCGTCCATATAGAGTTCGCCGAATGCGAGCTTCGGATTGAGCAGCAGTCGCCGCTGCGCTGCGCGGTCGTGGATGCGCACCGTGACGTCGGCGGCGCCTTCCGCCTGCTGCCCGGCCACATGGCGGGCCCCGGCGGCGTCGACAATCGTCAGCCGTCCGGCGGGCAGGCATTTGTCCATCAATCGCGCCAGCAGCATCTTTCCCATTCCTCCTGACCGGAAAATTAGCGCGCCGTCCGCCGGGAATGCAACAGAGCCGGGCGGCATTGCCGGCAGATCGGCGCAGCAGGGCCCCCTCGAAAGGAATCCTCTGCGAACAGCCGCAAGTATCCGCCAGCGGACGCTTTCCTATCCCTCCCGCTCTTCAGAGGGGGAGGTCAGGTGGGGGTGCAGTAGCGTCAGGCACGGCCCTACAGGCACGGCACCCCCATCGACCTCGCTGCGCTCGGCCACTTCCCCCTCTGAAGAGGGGGAAGGACAGGTTTGCGGCGGCCTGGCCCTTTTCGCAGAGGCATCCCCACGGGATTCCCCTGCGAAATGCCGTGAGCCGGGCCGGTCTTTCAAAATTATTTCCTTTTTTTCGTTAATATTCCTTGACACGGCAGGTCCCGCGCCCTATATCGGCCCCGTCAACGCCCGAAGTGCGCCTGCCGCGGCCGGCCGACGCCCCCTGAAAAGAAGCAAACGAAGAAACAGGCGGGAGACCGTGCGGGACCGCTCCGCCTTTCCCGTTTTCCGGCCCGCCGCCGGTGTCAAGCGGCGCTCCCACCCGGCCGGAAATCTGTAATATTTCCTATCTGGATTATTTTCTTGCACTCTCGTACGGAGTCTTTCCAACGATTCCAAAGGGTTAGGGCTGCCGGACGCACAAAAAAAGAAAAAGAAAAAAATTGACCATTCATTCAAAATCCGGCCGTTTTCCGGCGCCCGTCCCGTCCGGCACACCCTTTCGCAGGGAATCCGAAAGGAAGCACGCCGAAGCGTTCGGCGCCGGCAGGTCTGCCTGCCCGGCCGGTTTCAGGCCGCTGCGACCGGCTGTTCGCGCCACGACGGGCGGGCCAGCCGGACCGCGTTGCGGACGATGGCGAATCCGGCGTCTCCGCCGAGGCTCAGAATCGATTCCGGATGGAACTGGACGGCGCGCCACGGCCGATGCCGGTGTTCGACCGCCATCACGATGCCGTCGGCCTCCGCGGTGGCCGAAAGCTCCGTGGGCAGGGCCTCGACAGTGGCATAGAGCGAGTGGTAGCGCCCGACCGTCAACCGAAGCGGCAGCCCTTCGAACAGGCCGCGTCCATTGCAACGGATGTCGGACGCCTTGCCGTGGCACGGTTCCGGCAACAATGCGAGGCGCCCGCCGCAATATTCGATCATCGCCTGCAGGCCCAGGCAGACTCCGAAAACGGGCGCGGTCATCTCGTCGAGCAGGGCCAGGGTCCGGCCGGTGCGGAAATCCGCCGGCGTTCCCGGGCCGGGCGACATGACGACGAGATCGGGTTGCAGGCCCCGCAGGACGGCCTCGCCGGTGAAGCCGGTGCCGGTTTCGGCGCGCAGGGTGACGACCCGGGCGCCGGTCTGCCGGAAATAGTCGGCGATCGTGTGCACAAAGGAATCCCGGTGGTCGATCATGGCGACGGTCATCCCCGTGCCCGGCGACGCTGCGGCCGCCGCCCGCAGCGCGACCGGCGGTCCGGCCTTTGCGCCCGAAATCGCCGCGACCAGCGCCGAGGCCTTCAGATGTATCTCCGCCTCTTCCTCTTCGGGCACGGAGTCGTGCAGCAGCGTGGCGCCGGCGCGAAATTCGGCCCGGCCGCCGGCGATCCGGATCGTCCGGAGCGTAAGCCCGGTATTCACGTTGCCGTTGAAGCCGAGCGCGCCGACCGCGCCGCCATACCAGCGGCGGGGCGATTTCTCGTTGTCCTCGATGAACTGCATGGCGGCAAGCTTCGGCGCGCCGGTGACGGTGACGGCCCACATATGGGTCAGAAAGGCGTCGAGCCCGTCGAAACCCGGGCGCAGCCTGCCCTCGACATGATCGACGGTGTGGATCAGCCGGGAGTACATTTCGATCTGGCGGCGCCCGATCACCCTGACGGTCCCCGGCGCGCAGATGCGCGACTTGTCGTTGCGGTCGACATCGGTGCACATCGTCAGTTCGGTTTCGTCCTTGGCGGAATTGAGCAGCCTGCGGATCTGTTCGTGGTCCTCCATCGGCGTCGCGCCGCGCTTGATGGTGCCGGAGATCGGACAGGTTTCGACCCGGTCGCCGGTAACCCGCACGAACATCTCCGGCGAAGCGCCGACCAGATACTCTCCGCCGCCCAGGTTGAGGAAGAACCCGTAGGGCGAGGGGTTGGCGTCGCACAGGCGGCGGAAGATCGACGAAGGCGGTTCCGGCGCCGGCCGGGATTGCAGCATGCCCGGCACGGCTTCGAACAGGTTGCCCTTGCGGAACTCCCGCTGGGCCTTGCGCACCAGGCCTGCATAGTCGCCCGGCCGGCGATCGGCCAGATGCCCGCCGGTCCGGTCCGGCCGGTAGGGAACCGCGCTTCCGTCGCGCGGCAGGCCGTTTGTGCGGGCGCCGTTATATTCGAAATCGTAAAGATGGCGGCGGGCGACGCCGGCGCGGCGGTCCACGACGATCAGGTCGTCGGGCAGGTAGAGCACCAGATCGCGTTGATCCCCGGACCGTTCGAGACTGAGGCGAATCGGATCGAAGGCGAAGGCGAGATCGTATCCGAATGCGCCGTATAGCCCGAGATGATCGTCCCTGTCGGTCCGGAACGCCGCAAGGACCGCCCGTAGCGCAGTGAATACGCCGGGTTGTCTGCTGCGGTCTTCCTCGAAGAAAGCGCGGCCCGCCGGGAATGCAACAGAGCGCGGCGCCACGTCGACCCGCGTGTCCGGCGTGCGCGAAACCTCCAGCCCGTCTTCAGGTCCGAGAGCCGCGCAAACGATCTCCAACAGGATGGCGCCGCGGTCGTTCAGGGCCTCAAACCGGATCCGGTCGCCCCGCACCTCAATGGCGAGCGGCGGATCGACGAATCCCGTATCCCAGCGCGAATAGCGGCCCGGATACTCGAAACCGCTGGTGAACACGGCGCCGCGGGACCGGTCCAGACCGTCGACAAGCGCGGCAATCGCGGCATCGCCATCGACGTCCACCGTCCTGCGGGTAACGGCGAATTCGCGATTCCGGCCTGCCGTGAAAGAAGTCTCCGTCGGCCGCGCGGCGGCGGCGGGGCGGGCGTTGCGCAGTTCTGTTTCGAGCATCGTCTCTTCCCGGAGTGAAAGGGAGTGAAAGGGCGCCGGGAAGAGAACTGCAGGATCGAAAAAGGCCGCTCTCCTTCCGGGGCGGCCCTGGCGTGCGTTCAAAAACGAGGCACGATCAATCCGGTACGGCCGCCTTTCGCGCGCGCCGCCACCACTGGATCGCTGTGCCATTTCTCGTCATGGGGTGGCGTCTACTGCGTTCCGGCAGCGGCGTCAACCGCGCCTCCGGCCCATCGTGAACGCAGGCTGGCGGGTGCGGCGATCAGCCGGTCCGATACCCGGCTCGCAGCCCCGGTTCCGGCTCGGTCGGAGGCGCCGTTTCCGCCGGCTGTTTCGGCGGCTTTGCGTTGCTGCCCTCCTGGACGCATTTCTCGAGGCGCTTCAGCGCCACAGCCGTCCCCGTGAGCCGGAATCCGTAGTCGCGTTCGCCCTGCGTCAAGCGGAGTTTCAACCCTCTGCGCAGCAACTCCCGGATATTTCGGTCCTTACCGAGGTCCAGCCACAGCCGCTTCGTATCGTAGCGGAGCACCGTGCCCGACGCAGAACGGATCGTCTTGCCGTCGATCACCATGGTCATCGTGTAGGGGCTGTGCGGACTGAGCGACCAGTCCGGGGCGGACACGCCGATGAACAAATCGTGATTGCGGAACAGGAGAAAATAGAGGGTGATGCCGCTGTTATACTTCGCCGACATGATGCAGTGGCTGAAGGCGCCGGCGCGGTCGACATAGGAGGCTCCGTTCCAGTCGCCGACCGACCATTGCGCCGCCGCCGGCGTCCAACCGGCTGCATTGCCCAGAAAAAGGGCAGCAAACAGAATGCGGCAGCAGCGAAGGGCTCGGGGCATTCGTTCGGGTCGCTTCCGGGCTGCGGTACAGCGGCCGATTGCAAACGGTCGATGCAGGCTGCGCAATTTTCGCCCTGGCGGCCGTTGCGTTCAACCGGTCCGACCGGGCCCGGCGCGCGCCCCTGTCGCGGTTTATCTTGCATTGGCAAAGGCCTAACTATAGGCGCGTTCAGCAAGCGAATGGCTGAAGGGCGCCGCCCTGTGCAGCCGGTTCGCGGGGCGGCCGGCCGCGGTTGGACAGGCGGGCAGCGAGGTCGGCGCCCGGGACGCTTCATATCGGGTATGGCCGGCGACGCCTCTCAGGAGCGATGATCCTTGGCACGCAAGCGTAAACGGGACGACGGCGGCGCGCCGCAGACGGAGATCGACCGCGAGGAAGAACTCTTCATTCAGGAAGTGAATGAAGAGCTCAAGCAGGAGCGGTATCTCCAGACCTGGAAGAAATACGGCCAGTATATCGTCGGCTGTGCGCTTCTCGCGGTCGGCAGCGTGGCAGGCTGGCAGTGGTACAAGGACAGCATCCGCAGCGCGCAAGAGTCGCAAAGCGTGGAATTCGCCTCCGCCGCCGCGCTCGCCGCCGGCGGCAAGTCCGGCGAAGCGGGCAAAATTCTCGACAAGCTGGCGCGGGAGACGGATGGCGGCTACGCGGTGCTCGCCCGGTTGAAGCAGGCCGCGCTCGTGGGGAAATCCGGCGATTCGAAAAGCGCCGCGACGCTCTATCTCCAGCTTGCCGACGACGACCGGATCTCGCCGGTGTTTCGCGAACTGGGCACGGTCTTGTGGGGCCTGCATGCCCTGGACAGCGCCGGTCCGGACCAGGCGATCGCGCGCCTGACGCCGCTTGCCGCAGCGGGCGGGACATGGCGTTACACCGCGCTCGAACTGATCGCCCACTATCACCGCAAGGCTGGGCGGAACGGCGATGCTGCGCGTATATTCAAGCAACTGGCGGACGATGCCGGGGCGCCGGCCACCCTGAAACGGCGGGCCGGCGAGATGTTGTCCATGCTGGGAGGATCCTGAGCCTTCGCAGGGTTGCGGACGGATCGGCCGACAGGTGAACGAAATGCGGAATCTCAAGCTTGCGTTGGCGATGGCGGCCGGGTTGGTCCTGGCGGGCTGCGACACGGTCCGGAATCTTTTCGATGCCGACGATCCGCCGCTGCAGGGCCGGCGCCTCGCCGTTCTGCCGACCGTCGACATTCTGAGGGCCGATTCGAGAATTTCGGACGTTCGCGTCCTCCTGCCCCGGCCGGCGCCCAACGCAGCCTGGCCGCAGCACGCCGGCTATCCGAACCATGCGATGCATCATCTGGCGCTGGGCAAGGATCCGCGCGAGGCCTGGTCGGTCCGGATCGGGTCCGGTTCGGCGCGCCAGGGCATGCTGTCCCTCTCAAAGAGCCGGCGTTTGCTCGCACGACCGGTGATCGGGGACGGTCGCGTTTTCACAATGGATTCGAACGGCAGTGTCCGGGCGTTCGACCTGAAGACCGGGCGGCGGCTCTGGTCGCAGGCAGCCCTGCCGCGCCACGAGCGCGACGGCGATGTCGGCGGCGGGATTGCCTATCACGACGGGCGGATTATCGCCGCAACCGGGGCTGCCGAGGTTCTGGCCCTTGAGGCGGCGAGCGGCAGGGTGCTGTGGCGCAGCAATACCGGTGCGCCGATGCGCTCGCCTCCGGCGGTCAGCGACGGCCGCCTGTTCGTCGTGACCTCGGAAAATACCGTGATCGCCTTCGATACGAAGGACGGCAAGAAACTGTGGGATCATGAAGGAGTCGCCGCCCTGACCGGCATTCTGGGCGGGGGTGCGCCGGCCGTTGACGAAGGCGTCGTCGTTGCGCCCCAATCGACAGGGGAGGTGGTCGCCCTGCGCGCCGAATCCGGCAGGCCGATCTGGACGGAGAATGTCGGCGTTGCCCGGCGCGGCGATCCGACGGGCGGTCTCAGCGCCATCATCGCCAGTCCGGTGATTGACCGCGGCGTGGTCTATGCCGTGAGCAACGCCGGACGGCTGGCGGCGATCGAACTGGGCTCCGGGCGGCGCCTGTGGGATCTCGAAATGAACGGCGTGCAAACGCCGTGGGCCGCCGGCGACTATGTGTTCGTGTTGACAAGCCGCGCGGTCCTGGCGGCGATCCGGCGCATCGATGGCCGGGTCCGATGGGCGATTCGGCTCGACCGGTTTACCGATGACGACGACCTTATCGACGGCAGGCCGTTCTGGACCGGTCCGGTCCTTGCCGGCGATCGCCTGGTCGTTGCCGGATCGCATGGCGAAGCCCTGGCCGTTTCGCCCTATACCGGAGAAGTGATCGGCTGGATTCCGCTTAACAGGGGGGTCTTTATCCCGCCGGCGGTCGCGCAGCGCACGATGCTGTTCCTGGACGACAGCGGTCGGTTGACCGCCTTGCGGTAATGGGCCGCGGCGAGGCAAGTGTCGCCATTGTCGGCCGGCCGAACGTCGGAAAATCCACCCTGTTCAACCGGCTGGTGGGCCGGCGAACCGCCCTGGTGCACGATACGCCCGGCGTGACGCGCGACCGCAAGGAAGCGCAGGCGCGCCTGCACGGCCTTGCTTTCTCCGTTGTCGATACGGCCGGACTCGAAGAGGCGGCGGCCGGCGCGATCGAAAGCCGGATGGCGGCGCAGGCGCTCCGGGCGCTCGAAGGGGCGGCGGTCGCCCTGTTCCTGATCGACGCCCGGGCCGGCGTCACGCCGGACGACCGGCACTTTGCCAACCTGCTGCGCCGCGCCGGCACCCCCGTCCTGCTGCTCGCCAACAAGTGCGAGGGCCGGGACGCCGAGCCGGGCCGCCTCGACGCCTTCGGCCTCGGCCTGGGGGAACCTCTCGCAATTTCCGCCGAGCACGGCCTGGGGATGGGCGACCTGCGGCTTGCGCTCGGGCCGTACCTGGAAGGGCCGGCCGAAACCGGGAAGGATGCCGCTGCCGAAATGGCGGACCGGCCGATGTCTCTCGCCATCGTCGGGCGCCCGAACGCCGGCAAGTCCACCCTGTTCAACCGTCTGATCGGCGAAGAGCGGGTGCTGACCGGCCCGGAACCCGGCATCACCCGCGACGCCATCTCGTTCGACTGGCGATGGCCCGACACCGCCGACGGGCGGCCGATCCGCCTGATCGATACGGCCGGCGTCCGCCGCCGGGCGAAGGTGGACGGCTCGCTGGAAAAACTGTCGGTGATGGATACCTGGCGCGCGATCCGTTTCGCCGACATCGTCGTCCTGATGATCGACGCGCAGACGGTCCAGGCTTACGGGTACGGTCTCGAGAAGCAGGACTTGACGATCGCCCGGCAGGTCGAAGAGGAGGGCCGCGGCCTGGCCATTGCCGCTAACAAGTGGGACCTGGTCTCGGACCCGCAGAAAGTCCGCCGGCAGATCGGTGAGAGCCTCGGCAAATCCCTCAGCCAGCTGCGCGGCGTTCCGCTCGCCTGCATCTCCGCCCTGGACGGGCAGGGGATCGACCGGCTGATGAGCGCCGTGCTGAAGATCGACGCGGCGTGGAACAGCCGGGTCGGCACCGGCGCGCTCAACCGCTGGATCGAGTCGATGCAGGAGGCGCACCAGCCGCCCCTGGTGAACGGCCGGCGGATCAGGATCCGCTACGCCACCCAGGTCAAGGCGCGGCCGCCGACCTTCGCGCTCTTCGCCAACAAGCCCGCCGACCTGCCGGACAGCTACCTGCGCTATCTCGCCAACGGCCTGCGCGAATCGTTCGGCCTCGACGGCGTGCCGCTGCGGCTGCATCTGCGCAAGGGGAAGAACCCGTATGCGGAGACTGGCTGAGGGCCGCTCAGGCGAACACTGTCTCGCCGTTGCGCCGGCAGTTCTCTGAAGCCAGTTCGACGAACAGGCCGGCGACGCTCTCCGGCGGCGGCAGGGTCATCGGGTCCTCGCCCGGCATCGCTTCGGCGCGCATCCGGGTCCGGACCACGCCTGGGCTGAGGAGGTTGACGCGGATATCGGTCTTGTCGAGCTCCGTCGCCCAGGTCCGGACCAGCGCTTCGAGCGCCGCCTTGCTTGCGGCGTAGGGTCCCCAATAGGGGAAGGTCCCCCGGGTGACGCCGCTGGTGACGAAGATCGCCCGGCCGGCCGGGGACCGGCGAAGCAACGGCTCGAACGCCCGGATCAGGCGCCAGTTGGCGGTGAGGTTGACGTTCATGGCCTCGGCCCAGCGCCCGGGTTCGACATGCGCCAGCGGCGCCAGGCCGCCGAGGACCGCGGCGTTGCCGACCAGAATGTCGAGCCTGCCGAACCGGTCGGCGATCGCCCCGGCCATTTCGTCGATCCGGTCGTGATCGGCCAGGTCGACGGGGATCAGGGTCGCCTTGGCGCCCTCGGACGCGGCCGCGATCCGGTCGTCGACTTCTTCGAGCGCGCCGGCCGTCCGCGCCGCCAGGATAAGGCGGGCGCCTTCGGCGGCGAACCGCTCGGCCACGGCGGCGCCGATGCCGCGCGACGCGCCGGTGATCAGCGCAATCTGGCCCCCGAGGGCGCCCACGGCCTCAGTTGTCCTCTTCGAGCAGCGAAAGCTCGTTGCCGATCGAGCCGTCCTCGAAGTCGGTGAGGCGCGTCGGGTAATCGCCGGTGAAACAGGCATCGCAGAATTGCGGCGCCGCGTCGTTGCGGCCGCCCGGTTCGCCCATCGCCCTGTGCAGCCCGTCGATCGACAGGAAGGCCAGCGAGTCGACGCCGATCAAGGCCGCCATTTCCGCGACGTTGTGCCGGGCCGCCAGCAGCTTGTCGCGCTCCGGCGTGTCGATGCCGTAGAAGCAGGAATGGCCGGTCGGCGGGCTCGAAATGCGCAAATGGACCTCGCGCGCGCCTGCATTGCGGATCATCTCGACGATTTTGGTCGAGGTCGTGCCGCGGACGATGCTGTCGTCGACCAGTACGACCCGCTTGCCGTCCAGCGCATCGCGGTTCGGACTGTGCTTCAGCCTGACGCCGAGATGCCGGATCTGGTCCGCCGGCTCGATGAACGTGCGGCCGACATAGTGGTTGCGGACGATGCCGAGTTCGTAGGGCAGGCCGGCTGCCTCGGCGTAGCCCATGGCTGCCGGGACGCCGGAATCCGGCACCGGGACCACAACGTCCGCCGCCACGCCGGCTTCGCGGGCCAGCTCGGCGCCGATGGACTTGCGCGTGCTGTAGACGCCACGGCCTTCGACCCTGCTGTCCGGCCGGGCGAAATAGATGTATTCGAAGATGCAGAACCGGCTGCGCCGCCGCGGGAACGGCCACAGGCTCTCGACGCCGTCGCCGTCCAGCACGACCATTTCGCCGGGCTCAACGTCGCGCAGGAATTCGGCGCCGATAATGTCCAGCGCGCAGGTTTCCGACGCGAGCACGAAACTCGCGTCGAGCCTGCCCAGCACCAGCGGCCTGACGCCGAGCGGATCGCGGACCCCGATCACCTTTTTCCGGCTGACCAGCACGATGGAATAGGCGCCTTCGAGCTGGCCGATCGCATCCGTCACGCGGCCGACCAGCGTATCGCTGCCGCTCTTGGCGACGAGGTGGATGATCACTTCGGTATCGGTGGTCGACTGGAACAGCCGGCCCTCGCGGACCATGGCGGCGCGCAACGCCCGCGCGTTGGTGAGGTTGCCGTTCTGCGCGACCGCCAGCCCGCCGAACGCGAAATCGGCGAACAGCGGCTGCACGTTGCGCATGATGCTGTCGCCGCTCGTCGAATAGCGGACATGGCCGATCGCCATATGTCCGGGCAGGCGCGCGATCACGTCCGGCGCGTTCAGGGTGTCGCCGACATGGCCCCTGGCCCGGTGCATGTGAAAATGGTCGCCGTCATAGGCGACGATGCCGGCGGCTTCCTGGCCGCGGTGTTGCAGCGCGTGCAGGCCCAGGGTCGTCAGCGCGGCGGAATCCTCGTGTCCGAAGACACCGAAAACCCCGCATTCCTCGCGCAGCCTGTCGTCGTCGAACGAGTTGGTCATCCCCACCGTCGGCCCGATCACAGTATGGCCCGGCACGCGGTTATCGGGTGGCATCGCGCTTCTCGCTGCCCGCCCCGCGGGCGTCGTCGACTTTTTTCTTGATCTCGGCGCCGGTCTGCAGGTCCTGCGCCGCCCTGCGGCCGCTCTGTATGACGCCTTCGGGCAGCAGCCCTTCGGCAACGTGCAGCCCCTGTTCCAGATAAGGCTTGGAGACCGCGTCGCGCATCCAGGGAATCTGGCTGTCCCTCGGATAGAACGAGATCAGGACGAGATAGCCCAGGACGATCAGGACGGCGCCGCGGACAACGCCGAAAAGGCCGCCGAGCAATCGGTCCATGGAACTGAAATGGCTGTCCCTGACCCGGCCGGAGACCGGCGATCCGACAAACGTGATGGCGAACAGCACCACGATGAACACGGCGATCGACGCAATGATCCGCGCCGCCAGCACGTCGTCGACGATCTGGCGGGCATAGGGTTCCGTGTAGGGCAGAAGAAACCAGGCCGCCGCTGCAGCCCCGACCCAGCCCAGCAGGCTGAACATCTCCCGCGTGAAGCCGCGGATGAACGCCAGGATGGCCGAAAGCAGCAGAACGGCGATTACGATGAAATCCAGTAGGGTCGGGGTCACCCGCGGCCTCGGCTTCCGGACGCCTCGGCCGGACTTTCGAACAGCGCAAGCAGTTCGCCGAGATGGCCGATCGATTTCTGCTGCAGGCCGGCCTGCGCGCCGTTGTTATCATCGGCGCGGGCCCGGCGCTTCGGCACGATGGCCCGCTCGAAGCCGAGTTTGGCGGCCTCTTTCAGCCGGTTGTCCATCTGACTGACCGTTCTGATCTCACCGGACAGGCCGATTTCGCCGAATACAACCGTACGGCCGGGCACCGGACAGTCCGTCAGCGACGATACCAGCGCTGCGGCGACGGCAAGGTCCGCAGCGGGTTCGGCGACCCGCAGCCCTCCGGCCACGTTGAGATATACGTCGCGTCCCGCCAGCGCAAGCCCGCACCGGGCCTCGAGCACGGCGAGCACCATGTGCAGGCGCGCCGTGTCCCAACCGATGACCGCCCGCCGCGGCGCGGCGAACGTCGCCGGCGCAACCAGCGCCTGGATTTCGACCAGCAGCGGCCGGCTGCCCTCCATGCTCGCGAGAACGGCGGCGCCGCTCGCCCGCGCGCCTCTTTCCGCCGCCTCGCCGAGGAACAGGGCGGACGGGTTCGGCACTTCGGCGAGTCCGCGGTCCGTCATCTCGAACACGCCGATCTCGTCGGTCGGGCCGAACCGGTTCTTGACGCCGCGCAGGATGCGGAACTGGTGGCTCCGCTCGCCTTCGAAATAGAGCACGGTATCGACCATGTGCTCCAGCACGCGCGGCCCGGCGATGGCGCCTTCCTTCGTGACGTGGCCGACCAGAAGCAGCACGGCGCCGCGTTTCTTGGCTGCCCGGATCAGTTCCTGGGCCGAAGCCCGGACCTGGGAAACCGTGCCCGGCGCCGCTTCCAGCGTATCGACATACATGGTCTGGATCGAATCGATGACGACGAGATCCGGACCGTCGGCGGCGTCCATGCTGGCGACGATGTCGCGCACGCTCGTCGCGGCTGCCAGATCGAGCGGCGCGCCGGCGACCCCGAGGCGTGCGGCGCGCATCCGGATCTGGTCGACGGCCTCCTCGCCGGAAACGTAGACCGCCGCGCCGTCCGCCGCCGTCCCGGCTGCGACCGCCAGCAAAAGGGTCGATTTGCCGATGCCGGGATCGCCGCCGATCAGGACGGCGCTGCCCGGCACGAGCCCGCCGCCGAGCACCCGGTCGAACTCGGCGATCCCGCTGGGCCGGCGCGGCGGTTCGCCGGATGCGCCGGAGAGGCTGGCGAGGGCCAGTTTGCGGCCTTTCGATCCTGCGCCGGCGCCCATGCCGCCCGGCGCCGCGGTCTCGACCTCCTCGACGACGCTGTTCCATGCGCCGCAGCCGTCGCATTTGCCGGCCCATCGGCGATGGACAGCGCCGCAGGACTGGCAGACGTAGCGGGTGACGGCCTTCGCCACGCCTACCGCCTGACCGCCATGCCGATCGGCCCTTCGGCGCGGCCGTGAATGAACTGGTCGACAAAGGCGTTACCGCTCGAATCGATCTCCCCCGCCGGCCCGTCCCAGACGATCCTGCCGCCGTGCAGCATGGCGATCCGGTCGGCGATCTTGCGGGCACTCGTCATGTCGTGGGTGATCGAGACGGCGCTCGCCCCGAGATGACGGACGCAATCGACGATCAGCCGGTTGATGATGTCGCCCAGGATCGGATCGAGGCCGGCGGTCGGCTCGTCGAAAAAGACGATTTCCGGATCGGTCGCGATCGCCCGGGCCAGCGCCACCCGCTTCTGCATGCCGCCCGACAGTTCCGACGGCGACAGGTCGGCGACATCGGCGGCCAGCCCGACCTGCGCCAGCTTCGCCAGGGCCGTGTCGCGGGCCTGCCGCTTCGGCATGGCCGACCGGCTGCGCAGCGCGAAGGCGACGTTTTCCCAGACTTTCAGGGAATCGAACAGGGCGCCGCTCTGGAACAGCATGCCGATCTTCGCGGTATGCGCCTGGCGCGCCCGGCCGGTCAGCGCGGTCACGTCGGCGCCGTCGATACGGACCGATCCTTCGTCCGGCCACAACAGGCCGAGAATACATTTCAGCATGACCGACTTGCCGGTGCCCGATCCGCCGATCACGACGACGGATTCGCCCGCGCCGACCGTGAGGTCGATGCCGTCAAGCACGGTCTTGGCGCCGAAGGATTTCTTCAGGCCGCGCAGCTCGATCTTCGGTTCGGTCCCGGTCTTGCCGGTTGACGCACTCATCGATCAGGCTCCGAAGAATGCGGTGGTAATCATGTAGTTGGCGGCCAGGATCAGCACGGAGGCGGAGACCACGGCATTGGTCGCCGCGGCGCCGACGCCTTGGGCGCCGCCCCTGGAATGGAAGCCGTGATAGCAGCCCATCAGCGTGACGAGGAATCCGAAGACCGCCGCCTTGACGAGGCCGGTGATGACGTCCAGCGGCTCGAGGAACTGCCAGGTCAGTTTCAGATAGTTGGCGGCGTTGAAATCGAGCGAATGGATGCTCACCACATAGCCGCCGAACACGCCGATGATATCGGCGACCAGCACCAGGATCGGCAGTGTGATAACGCCGGCGATCAGGCGCGGAACGATCAGGTACTTGTACGGGTCGGTCGACAGGGTCGAGAGCGCGTCGATCTGTTCGGTCACCCGCATGGTGCCGATCTCCGCGGCGATGGCGGCGCCGACCCGGCCGGCGACCATGAGGCCGGCGAGCACCGGGCCGAGCTCCCGCGTCATCGTGAGGACGACGACGGTGGCGATCGCCGATTCCGCGTTCAACCGGGCAAATCCCGTGTAGGACTGCAGCGCGAGGACCATGCCGGTGAAGATCGCCGTCAGGCCGACGACAGGCAGCGAAAAATAACCGATCTGGATCATCTGCCGGCCGATCGACCGCCCGTAAATCGGCGGCCGCAGGCAGTGGCTGACGGAAACGGCGGCGAACGCGACCAAGCGTCCGGTCGCGACCAGAAAGCCGATAAAGACACGGCCGATGGGCGCCAGGAAATTCATCCGCCGCCCCGCGCGGGCCGGGCCGTTTCGACGTCGCCGGTATAACTGCGGCGATAACGGCCGCCGAGGCCGGTCAGAATTTCGTATCCGATGGTGCCGGCGTTCGCCGCGACGTCGTCGATCGTGTGCCGGGCATCGATCAGGTCCATGAGGACGCCGGGATGGATGTCGCTGCCTTTCCGCATGGCCTCGGTGACGTCGACGGTCAGCAGATCCATGGAAACCCGTCCTGTCACCGGGCAGGCGTGGCCGTCGATGAAAGCCGAACCCCGATTGCTTGCGGTGCGGAGATACCCGTCGGCATAGCCGGCCGCAAGGGTTGCGATCCGGGCGGGCGGGGCGGTTCCGGCGGTGGCACCGTAGCCGACCGTGCGGCGCTCCCGGATTTCACGGATCTGCAATACGGGCGCCTGAAGCCGGACGACCGGCCGCATGGGGTTTGCGCCGGCCGCGGGCGTCGGGTTGCCGCCGTAAAGGGCATAGCCCGGCCTTCCGAGATCGAACCGGTAGCCGGTGCCGAGGAACAGGCCGGACGAATTGGCGAGGCTGGCCCGTGCGGCGGGGAAGCGCGGCAGGATTTCGGCGAAGGCCGCTCGCTGCCGGCAATTCAGCGGATGATCCGGTTCGTCGGCGCAGGCGAGATGGCTCATCAGGAGCAGGCCGGGCAGCGAATTTACGGCGGCGAGATCGAGCGCGTCCAGGTCTTCGGGATCGAGGCCGAGCCGAGTCATGCCGGTATCGACATGCAAGGCCGCCGGCATGGGCCCGGCTTCGGCGCAGTGTTCGAGCCAGGCGCGCACCTGTTCCGTGTCGTTGAGGCAGGGCGCCAGCCGGTGACGGGCGAACAGCCCCGCCGTACCCGGCAGCTGGCCGTGCAGCACGAATATCCCGGCTTCGGGCAGCAATTCGCGCAGGGCGACGCCTTCCTCGCCATTGGCGACGAAAAAGGTCGTGCAGCCTTCGGCTGCGAGGCGCCGGGCGACCGGGACAGCGCCGAGGCCGTAGCCGTCGGCCTTGACGACGGCGGCGCAGTCCCTTCCCGCCCCGGGGCCGCCCATCCGGTCGCGCAACAGGCGCCAGTTGGCGGCGAGCGCATCCAGGTCGACGGTCAGCACGCCCGCGGCTTCGCCGGTCTGCACGGCGGATACCGGTTCAGCGCGCCTCGTCATGATAGGATTGCGCCAGATCGCTGAAACGGGTCAGTTCCGGCTCGAAATGCAGTTTCACGCCGCCGATCGGTCCATGGCGCTGCTTGGCGACGATAATGTCCGCCTTGTTGTAGGCGCGCTCCATATTCTCCGACCATTTCGTCCATTTGTCGGTGTTCGGCGGCGGTTCCTGGCGCTCCAGGTAATATTGTTCCCGATACAGGAACATGACGACGTCGGAGTCCTGCTCGATCGATCCGGATTCGCGCAGATCGGCCAGTTGCGGCCGCTTGTCCTCGCGCTCCTCGACCTTGCGCGAGAGCTGGGCCAGCGCCAGGACCGGCAGGTTCAGGTCCTTGGCCAGCGCCTTCAGCGACCGGGTGATTTCCGACAGTTCCTGAACCCGGTTTTCCGGCCGGTGCCCCGGCGCCGGCCGCAGCAGCTGGACGTAGTCCACGATGATCAGCGAGAGGCCGTGCTGACGATGGAGGCGCCGGGAACGGCTGCGCAGGGCCGCGATGGTCAGGTCCGCGCTGTCGTCGATATAGAGCGGCAGATAGTTCAGCTCCTGCGAGACCTGAACGAAGCGGGTGAAATCGTCCCCGGAAACCTCGCCGCGCCTGATCCGGTGGGAGGAGACGCCGGACTGCTCGGCGAGGATCCGGGTAGCCAGCTCTTCGGCTGACATTTCGAGGGAGAAGTAGCCGACCACCGCGCCGTCCTTGCGCACGGGCCGGCCGTCTTCGCCCCGTTCTTCGCGATATGCCCTGGCCGCGTTGAACGCGATATTGGTGCCGAGGCTCGTTTTGCCCATCGAGGGGCGAGACGCCAGAATGACCAGTTCGGACGGCTGGAGACCGCCCAGCTTGCCGTCGAGGTCGCGCAGTCCGGTCGCCACGCCGGTGATCCGGCCGTCCTGCTTGAAAGCGGCTTCGGCCCGGCCGATCGCGTCGCCGAGCGCGGCGGTGAATGGGGCAAAATCGCGCCGCGTCTCGCCGGCGGTCGCGAGATTGTGGAGGTGCTGCTCGGCCTGTTCGATCTGGGCCGGGGCGTCAAGGTCGAGATCGATATTGTAGGCTTCGTTGACGATGTCGGAGCCGATCTCGATCAATGCCCGGCGCAGATGCCGGTCGAAGACGGTCCGCCCGTAATCGCCGGCGTTGATGATCGTGACGACCGAGGCGGCAAGGCGGGCCAGGTAGTCCGCGCCCCCGACCTCGTCCAAGGAACCGTCGCTTTCGAACAGGTTCTTGAGCGTGATCGGATCGGCGACCTGGCCCATATCGACCAGCTTGCGGATGGCGCCGAAGATGCGGCCGTGGCGCGCATCGGCGAAATGCTCGGCCTGGAGGAAATCGGCGACCCGGTCGAAGGCCCGGTTGTTGGCGAGCAGGGCGCCGAGCAGCGCCATCTCCGCCTCGTAGTTATGCGGCGGCACGCGGAAGGCGGAGCCCTCGTGCAGGCCGTCCGCAAGCGGACCGCCTCCGTCGAGACCGCGGGCCGGAACCGGACCCGAACCTTCCATGAATTACGCCTTTCAGTATGCACGCCGCCAAAAAAAGGACCGTACAGTAATGCGGAAGAAAAAACGGGAGAATCCGATCGATAGCCGATCGGTCCCAAACAAAGTTATGCACAGATTGTGGAAAGTGTAGAGAAAGGCCGGAACTGTCCGAAACGAAGCTTCGGCCGGTTTCGCAAAAGCGCGTTGATTTCAGGGCGCTGCACCGGACGGCTGAATCCGCCGGTCAAGGCCGAAGGCGCGGCCCGGGCTTGTTGACCGCGCCTGTATCCGTCCGTCGCGCCGGGCCGGGCCGGAGGGCGGGCCCGCCCTGTTTACTGGGTGCCGTAGATCCGGTCTCCGGCGTCGCCGATGCCGGGGACGATGTATCCGTGATCGTTCAGCCGCTCGTCGATAGCGGCGGTGAAAACGGGCACGTCCGGGTGTGCGGCGTGAAACGCCTCGATGCCTTCCGGAGCCGAAAGCAGGCACAGGAACTTGATCTGCCGGGCGCCGGCGGCCTTGATCCGCTCGGCCGCGGCGACCGCCGAGTTGCCGGTTGCGAGCATCGGGTCGAGCAGGATAACCGGCCGTTCGCCCAGATTCCCGGGCACCTTGAAATAGTATTCTACGGCCATCAGCGTGTCCGGATCCCTGTAGAGGCCGACATGGCCGACCTGCGCCGAGGGAATGAGGTCCAGCATCCCTTCGAGCAGGCCGTTTCCCGCCCGCAGGATCGAGATCAGCACGAGTTCCCTGCCGCTGAGGAACGGCGCGGCCATCTCTGCCAGCGGCGTCTCGATCGTCCTGTCTTCGGTCTTCAGGTCGCGGGTCACCTCGTAGCCGAGCAGCAGCGAAATTTCACGCAGCAGCAGGCGAAACCGCGCCGAGTCGGTTTCCTTCTTCCGCATGTGTGACAGCTTGTGCCGGACCAGAGGATGATCGACGACCGTGACATTTTCCATCGATGGATTCTCCGGAATTAAGCCGTGATTGCCAACGGCGCGATCCCGAAGGCCCGCGGGCGGCAGGCCCGTATCATCGAACCGGAGCGCCCAACGCACAAGGGGGTGCACAAGGGGCAGGGCCGCCCCGCCGTTCCGCCCGCACGAAAGCGTATACGCCGCCTCGGCGGCCATCTCGTGGGGCCGACGTTCGCCGTACCGCGGAATCATGCAGCTTCCGGAAATTCTGCCTCTTGTGTTACAAAAAACGCAACACGGGAGGCAGAAATTTGCACTTCTGGATTACACCCGATGGATTTACGCTTCGCTCGATTTCTCGGATCGGGAGAGCGGTCGCCATGCCTCGGTGCCCGGCAGAGCCGTCGCGATGAACGACAGGCCGGTCAGATCGGTCGCGCTCGCCGTTTCTGCCGTGCGGACCTCCGGCCGGCAGGGCGCAGACCGCCGAAAGCGCGTGCCCGACGCTCAGCACGAAAACGGAGCGGCTTGCCCGCAAGGCGCACCGGCCGGCATGGTTTTGCCGGCGGGCATCGCGGCGTCGCTCGACCGAATGCAACGGCTACTATCGTAAGGGAGAAACACCATGGAAATGCATGAAAAACAGACGGATTCGGTCAGCCGCCGGAAAGTCCTGGAATACGGCGCGGCGCTGGGCGGCACCGCCGCCATGTCGTCGCTGATCAGCGTGGAGGCGCTCGCTGCCGGCAACGCCAAGGTCAACATGCAGCTCGGCTGGCTGGCCAGCAACGGCATCATGGGCGAGGTCGTCGCCAAGCGCATGGGCTACTACAAGGAACTGGGCATCGATCTGAATGTCACGCCGGGCGGTCCGGGCGTCGACGGCGTCGCTTCGGTTGCCGCCGGCCGCGCGCAAAGCGGCCAGCTTTCGTCGAGCCCCTCCCTGATGCTGGCGCGTTCTGCCGGCATCCCGGTCAAGGCCTTCGCCGCCGGTTACCAGAAACACCCCTTCACCTATTTCTCGCTGAAGAAAAACCCGATCCGCACGCCCAAGGACATGATCGGCAAGACCATCGCCACCCAGCCGACGGCGGTGATCCTGCTGCGCGCGCTGCTGGCCAAGAACGGCATCGCCGA
>JAPPLJ010000019.1 GCA_028819475.1 Rhodospirillaceae bacterium | reverse complement strand
CGACAAACGGGCGGCCGAGCGTGACTCCGGACCGTCTGCTGCTCGATGTCATGGCTGCCCTTCCAGGATTGCTGGCTGAACCCCACGGGTGCGCCGGTCTTTGCGGACGAGGTCGGTCACCAACAATCATCCCGATTTAGAATTCACTATGCTTTCATATTGTGATATATTGTTTAATCATGTGCAATATCCATGACGGAGGATCAAGATGTTGGCCTCATTGAAACGAGCGTGGGCGGTCGCAATCGGGGCGACCATCGCAGCGGGCCTCGCCTTCCCCGCCGGTCCGGCCAATGCGGATCTCCTGGCCGAGATCAAGAAACGGGGCGAGTTCATCGTCGGAACCGAAGCGCGGTTCCCGCCCTTCGAGTTCGTCAAGGACGGCAAGATCGTCGGCTATTCGACGGATATCATGGTGCACGTCATGAAGGCGCTGCCGGGAGTGAAGTTGAAGCGGCTCGATCTTCCGTGGCAGGGCATTCTTCCCGGCCTGGCCGCGTCCAAGTTCGACTATGTCGTCACCTCCGTGACCGTCACCAAGGAACGCTACGCGAAGTACGCGCTTAGTCTGCCGATCGCCGACGCGACCATGGCGCTGGTGAAACGCAAGGGCGACGCTTCGATCAAGGCGCCCGAAGACATCGCCGGCCACGTGGTCGGCTCGCAGGCCGGCTCGGCGCAGCTGCAGGCTCTTCAGGCTTTCGCCAACGGGCTCAAGAGCGCGGGCAAGGGGGTCAAGGGAATCAAGACATACGTCGATTTCAACGAGGCTTTCGCCGATCTGGCGGCAGGGCGGATCAGCGCCGTTTGCAACAGCCTGCCAAACCTGCTCGATCTTGTCCGCAAGCGGCCGGATACATTCGAAATGGTGCTGCCGACGTTCGGCCCCAAGAAATATTTCAGCTGGGCCGGTCGCAAGGATGCCGATAGCGCTTCGCTGGTAGCCTTTATGGACAAGCAGCTCTCTGCGCTGAACAAGTCGGGCGTGCTGACCGCACTGCAAAAGAAGTGGTTCGGCGGACCCATGAACCTGCCGGCCGATAAGTTGCCGGTGCCGAAAAACTAGGCACCGGCCAGCGACCGCCCGATCGCTCCGCCGGTGGTCGGGCGGTCGACAGCCCTTGTGTGTACGGTCGACCGTATCGGCGATTGACGGGTCTCGTCGGTGGATTTTCTCGGCGTCATCTCGAACCACTACAACGCTTTCCTCGCTGGCGCGGTAATGACCGCCGTGGTCTCGGCGGTCTGCATCGCCGCAGGCATGATCCTGGGCCTCTGGCTCAGTTTCGGTCTGATCTCGCAGAACCGGCCGATCCGGCGGGCTTCGGCTGCCTACCGAAGCTTTTGGCGGGGAACGCCCATCCTTGTGCAGCTCCTGATCGTCTTCTACCTGCTGCCTACGATCGGCGTGGATGTGCCGCCGATCGCTGCGGCCATCATCGCACTGACCATGAACACGGCGGCGTTTCAGGCCGAGATCTTCCGGGGCGGCCTCCTGTCCATCCCGTCCGGCCAGGTCGAGGCCGCGCGCATGCTCGGGATCGGAATCCTGTCCATCAGGATCAGAATTCTGATTCCGCAGATGATGCGTCTGGTTCTGCCGGCGCTTATCAACGAAACAATCAGCATCCTCAAGAACTCGTCCCTGATCTCGGTGATCGCGGTGACCGAACTCATGCGCACGAGCCAGCAGGTTGTCTCGGTCACTTACCGGCCCCTGGAAACCTATATGATCGCCGCGGTCATCTACCTTGCCATGAATCTGGTTCTGGCCCGCGCCGGGTCCTGGTTCGAGAAGCGCCACGCGGTCGCGGCGGCGCACTAGCCGGTTCGGGGAAAGCCGTGTCGTTCGACATCGACATCGTGTTTCGTTACGGGCCGCTGTTGCTGTCGGGATTATGGGCGACAGTCTATATCTGCGCGCTGGCATCGCTTCTGGCCGTTGCCGCCGGTCTTGCGGCTGCGCTGCTCTACGGCCTGCCGTTCCGTCTCCTGAAACTTTCGTGCCGGGCCTACATCGAGGTCATGCGCGGAACCCCGATCCTGATCCTGCTGTTCATAATTTACTATGGCGGCCCCTCGGTCGGCTTGACCCTAGAGGCAGAAACGGTCGGGATCGTCGGTCTCGGACTTTACGGCGGCGGCTATTTCGCGGAAATCTTCCGGGCCGGGTTCCAGTCCATCCCGCCCGGGCAAATCGAAGCTGCGCGCATGCTCGGTATCCCGCGCCGGGCGATCATCGTCCGCATTCAGATCCCGCAGATGCTGACGCTGATCATCCCGCCATCCACCAACCAGGTGATTATCCTGGTCAAGGAATCGGCGCTCCTGTCTATCATCACGGTCGCCGAGTTGACGAAAAACACGACGCAGATGGTCAACGAAACTTTTGCCGTGGTCGAACCGTATGTCGCGGTCGCCCTGCTCTATTGGCTGATCGTCGAGGCCATCGCGCTTGCGGGCGGAAGGCTCGAACGCCGGTTCGGGCACGCATCATGAGCGACCCGTTGTGAACAACCGGGCGACAAGCGGCGCCGCGGAAGGCAAACCCGTGGTTCTGGTCGAGGGCGTACACAAGCGGTTCGGCCCGGTTCACGTCCTGAAGGGAATCGACCTTGCGGTCGACAGGTCGCAGGTCGTCTGCGTCATCGGCCCGTCCGGTTCCGGCAAGAGCACCCTTCTGCGATGCATGGCCTTTCTCGACCGATACGACGAGGGTCGGGTGTTTATCGAAGGCCGGCTGCTGGGCTACAGCGAGGTCGACGGCAAACGGACGCCCGACAGCGACCGCAAAATCGACAGCGTCCGCAGCGTCATCGGCATGGTGTTCCAGCACTACAACCTTTGGCCACACAAGACTGCGCTCGGCAACGTGACCGAAGCGTTGCGCGTGGTCAAAAGGCTTGGCAAGGCGGAGGCGGAGGCAATCGGCATGGAGATGCTGGCCAAGGTCGGGGTGGACGACAAGGCTCACGACTACCCGGCCCAGCTCTCGGGCGGACAGCAACAGCGCACCGCGATCGCCCGGGCCCTGGCGATCCGACCGCACGTTATGTATTTCGACGAGCCGACCTCGGCGCTGGACCCGGAACTCGTCGGCGAGGTGCTTCAGGTGATGCAGGAACTCGCGAGCGACGGCATGACCATGGTTGTCGTCACCCACGAAATGGGCTTCGCCGCCCATGTGGCCGATGAGGTCGTGTTCATGGATGAGGGCGAGGTCGTTGAACGCGGCCCCCCGGACGACATCTTCAAGCGGCCGCAAAGCGACCGTCTGCGGGAATTCCTCGATACCTGGCGGTCGCGCACGATCTAGCGACGGGAATCGGGCAAGACGCTGCGCGAAAACGACGCCGGGTGCCGGTCAGGCAAGCCCCTCAACCCCGGGCCGAATGGAGAGCCCGCGTCGCCTGCCGGCCACCACCGGCCGGTCGATTCCTCGTAGTTCGCTAAAAGGTGGGAGGCGTGTT
This sequence comes from Rhodospirillaceae bacterium, assembly GCA_028819475.1. Classification (NCBI taxonomy): domain Bacteria; kingdom Pseudomonadati; phylum Pseudomonadota; class Alphaproteobacteria; order Rhodospirillales; family Rhodospirillaceae; species Rhodospirillaceae bacterium. The sequence continues at coordinate 124,475 of JAPPLJ010000019.1, read as the reverse complement.
CACCCAGAGCACACGAGCGACCGTGCTTCCGTTGTTGGCAAATGAATGTGCCAGCTCGGAACGAAAGACGAATGAGTCGCCTGCTTCCAGAAAATAGGACGTGTTCTCGATGGTAAGGAAAAGCGACCCTTCCATTACGACACCGAACTCCTCTCCGGAATGCTGAATCTCTCCGTTGCTTCCGCCACCCGGGGGAATGATGTACATGTCGGCCTGAAGCAACCGGCCCTTTTTCGCTGGCACAAGCTGTTCCAGGCGCATCCGGTCCCCGTCGGACTCATCGCCGTCGACGAGAAGCACATTCCTCTCATTCGCCCGTGTGACGACTTCGCTTTCTCCGGACCCGAATATGTCGCTGATGTTCAAGCCTAGCGCGACCGCGATCTTGTGCAATGTGCTCAAGGAGGGCGTCGCCCGGTCGTTCTCGATTTTCGACAACAGGCTCTCCGAGCACCCGACGAGCTTTGCCATGTCTCTCAGGGTGAGGCCCTTCACCAGGCGCCAGTGACGTATCTGTCTGCCGAGCCTGAGGCTCTTGTCGTCATCCTGGCCTAGATCACCATTCATTCAGCGTTCTCCTGTCGGCGGGTCCGGGGTCGCCGGAGCAAGGAGGAATGCTCGGCTCCGTTTGTGACGCCCAGTCCCGCTCGGACGCGGCAGCTCGTCCGACTCTTGAAATATTCCCTCAACGACAATTGGCGATGTCTCATTAGCCCGGAAATCCAGCGAAGAGAGGACCGCCCGGCCCTGCCTTTTCATTCTCGTTCGAGAAACTAGTGGGAATCATCCTCGACGACTAGGCCGCTGGCGGCCGGTCGCCGGCCTGGCTGGCTGACCGCAGGAGCGCAGGGGAGCCGTGCGGACGGGTCGCGGGCCGATCCCCGGCTGGGCGAAGGACCAGGCGACCGGCCCCTGGCCGATCAACGCCCGGTCCGAGACGGCGGCGGACCAGCCGCGTTTCGCGACGCCTATCCAGTAACGGTTGCCGCTTCCAACCCCTTGGCAGGGAGGGCAATCGCCGTCAGACCTTTCCGCCATTCCGTCCGGACCTGCTTGACGTTCGATCGGATATCGTCCCTTATCGACGCAGGCTGGCGTCCGCTCCTCATATGCGGGTCATGCAAATGTTGCTGATTCGATCCAGCGAGGGACCGCCCAGCCCAGCAAATTCCCCCAATTCTTCACCCAATCTGCTCAAACGGACGCTGGTACCCGTCATCATCTCGGAATCGGTCGAATTCAAACTACCTACCACGGGTGACGTTCCATGACCTCGTCATCTGATTGCAGAGCTTCCCCGGTGACCTACCTGTCCCGATCCCGAAACTCCGCACTATACGAGGCCATCTCAGCCCGACCCGGCGACCAAGCAACCCGGTCCGCCACAAACTGTGCGAACGGCCGGATATCCTGATCGATGCTGGCGCTTTCAAGCGCCGCCAGGTAGGCATCACGATCCCCGACCCGGATGACGGTCCACGGATAGCCGCCGGATGCCAGCATCGCGTTCATGACAAGCCGCGCCATGCGCCCGTTGCCGTCCGGGTAGGGATGGACATAGCCGAACAGCCAGTGCCCGAGTACGGCGCGAACGGAAGGTTCGGATTCGGCTTCCAGCAGATCGAACAGGGCCGGCATGGCATCGCGCACCGCCTCCCGGCGCGGCGGTACATGCCGCGATCCCCGCCGGAACACGGCATCGTTGCGATAACCCGCCAAAGCTGAAGCCGCGATCAGGCCGGCGGCGACGCAAGGCTGAAACAGTTCGCGATACCAGTTGCGGTGGGCCTTGCGGACCAGGGCGCCGGCTTCACCGCCGCCGACGATCTCGCCCACCGCCGCCCGCACGAGCCGGAACGCCTGCCAGTAACCGCGCGCTGCCAGCGCATCCCGGCCCTGCCGGTCGGCGTCGCAATTGTCCGGGTCCCAGTTGCCCCCGCGCACCCGGTCAATCAGCTCCGGCGTAACGCGGTAACCCTCGATCGACAGCGAGTGATAGGCATCGTTCCGATAGATAACGTCAACGAAGGACATATAGGCTTCGGGGTCATCGGGCAGGCCGGGCGCTTCGGGAAATGCCGCGATCACAGGCTCCCGCATCGCCTCCCACAGCGATTGCAGGCGGCCGACAATCGGCGCCTGCGCCCGGCTCAGCGCACCAAAGGCCCGTTTCGGCTCGAACGGATCGGCTTCGCGGACGTCGTAGCCGGCGCGTTTCATGACGCCCAGAATCTCGTCGGCCACCTCGCCCCTGCCGATGCGGCGGAATGCGCCGGCCAGCCGCCCGGCAACCACCGAACGGCCGCCATCGAGCAGCCGCCCGAGCAGGTCGGCCGCCTCGCGGACGCCTGAGAGTACGACCTGCGCCTCGACCGGGTGCCGGACGAAGAACGCCGCCGGCACGCGCACCAGTGCCGCCTCGGGCACGAACAGCCGCAGCCCGTCCCGGTCCGTCAGGTCGGCATCCGGCGGCATGTCCCTTTGCCTGAGATCGTACAATGACGTGCCGAACAGCAGTTCGACGGCGTTGTTGGTGCCCCGGGGCGCATAGACGATGACCTGCTGCGGCATGACGGTGTTTTCCGCGTGAAGCAGCAGGGACTGTTCCGGGGAAAGGTGCCAGTCCGGCCCGAACCGGGCGGTACAATAGGCCGCGCAGAACTCCCGGAAGGACGCGGACCAAGGCGTCGTATCGCCCGGATCGGCATCCGGGCTCCAGGAGATCAGCCAGCCCTTCATCACCTCGCGCAAAAAACCGTTCCTGACCAGCCGCTCGCGGTGAACACGCGTCAGCTCGCCGGAGCGAAGGACCCGTTGCCCTCGGCCCTGGAGCTTCCGGAACTGCGCCAGCGACGCAGCGAGTTTCTCATTCGGTGTGGCCATACCGGACTATCAGCTTCATTTCACAAGTTTGACGTGTCGTATCAATACAAGTGTAACACGTCGGAATAATTCAAGTAAATGATGCTGTACATGTGCACGTAAATTGCAACGCGCCAACACACGTCTCTGCTGCACAGCGATACACTCAGGAAGCGCCCGCATCGGCCCATACTGGTTTCCAGCCAGCCGCCGCGGGGGTACCGCCTTCCAGCAGTTCGCCGCAGTCACGGCAGCGGTGTGCGTATCCGGACCTGGCCGGGAGGCCGACTCAGCAGACCGGACAGGGACGGCTCTTGTGCCCGCGGTACGGTAAGTTGGAATAGCCGAAAATCTGCTCCCGTCTCGCAGTTTTCCCGGCGTACCAAGCGCCCCTCCCGGCATTGCGGGCAGGGTATCTGCATGCCTACGTGGAAACCTGCCCCAAAGTGGCGTCCAGCCCCGACGACGTGTCGGCCGACGGGCGCGCTCCACGCAGATCCGTATGCCAGCACGTCAATCTAGTTCGATTCAGAGAGGTCGATCACCGTCGCAGGCCGACAACCGATCTATGGCCCAACGGAAATAACGCCGGTACACACGTCTGGGCGGGGCAGGCAGGCTCCGGAATCTGCTATCGCCCGGAAATCTTCCTCCGCTTGTGGCGTTGGTCCGAGTAGAAGCGCATAAGTGCGTCCTGGTATCGCCCGACCAGCGGCCTGATGCCGTGGAGCAGGGCGCCTCCCTCCAGGGTCTGGCGGGTGAGCTCGGCCTCGAGCGCTTCGATATCCAGGCCGACGACGCGGCCGGCGTCGACCACCTTCCGCCCGGCCACGTAAAGCGTGTGAACGAACCGACTGTTGCCGCGGGCGAGCAACACGGCGACCTCGTCGCTCAGCCCATCGACAATGTCACGAGCCATGGCCCCGTAGTCGATGATCAGGAGATCGGCGGGCGCCCCCGGGCGCAGGGCGCCGAAACCCGATTTCCCCGTCACGGCGCGTCCGCCGACGCCTATCGCGGCGTGGAACAATGCCGCCGTGGAGAGAGTTTCATCGAACCCCGGGCCGTTGTGGAGCAGGTAGGCGAGCTTCAGGTCCCTGAGGGCGTCGTCGTCGTCGTCCAGGGCCAGGGCATCGACGCCGAATGCAAAGGGAACCGACTTCGCAAGAAACTCGCGCACCGGAGCAATCCCGGAACGCAGCCTCAGGTTGGAGCAGGTGTTGACCGAGACGATGACCTCCCTTTCCGCAAGGCAGGCCATTTCGTCGGGCCTGAGCCATACGCCGTGAGCAAGGGTAAGGCGCGGGGAAAGCAGGTCGATCTCATCCAGAAAGCCGACGACGCCCTCCGGATAGGCCGCATCCGCCCACTCCCGCTGATAGCGGGTCTCGAGAAAGTGCATGTGAACGCGGCGGCCGGTGCGCGCCGACGCTTCGGCCACGAGCTTGAGCAGCTCATCCGAAGCCCACTGCACGCCGACAGGACTGTACAAGACCTCGACCAGTTCGGTCTCGACTTCGGCCGCAAGCCTATCGACCCGTGCAAGCTGCTCCCTGGCCGGAAGCGGCGGCTGCCGCCACAGGCGCTCGACTTCGGCACGATCCTCGGGCGACAGGAGCGACAGGAGATCGTCGTCCTCTCCATAGGCGAGCAGGTTTCGGTCCCGCATCGGAACCGCCAGCGCGAGCCGAATCCCAAGATCGTCCGCGGCGCGCGCCACGGCACGGATCTCGTCCTCGAAACATTCGGGTCGATTGACGATGTGGCAGTGTACGGCCGCGCCGACGCCGGCCCGGGCGAGGCGCGCCATGGCAAGGAGCGCGCTGAGATAAGGATCCACTTCGGGCTGGAAATAGATCGATGGAAGCCAGGCCTCCAGCGGCCGGTCGCTCCCGCCGTAGGCGAGGTATTTCAGCCCGCGGCCGTGGTCATGGGCATCGGCCAGGGCCGGCATGGCGAGATGGTCCGGGGCGGCTCGCTCGGCAGGGGCCAGCGCCTCGGCGGCTTCGACCGTCGCGATCGAGCCCGCCGAGATTTCGATCCGCACGTTCCGCCGTGCGGACTCGGCACCGGGCTGCGCGAGCAGGCGGCGGGTAAAAAGCGTCTCTGTCGCTTGCGGCATGCGTAGTCCCTCCCCGTCACCCTCCCGTGGCTCTACGCACCCGGCGCAATGCCGATTCCCTCATTGCTCGTCGATCGCTCGCAATCGGGCACCGCAGAAAGACCCGTCCCTGCGACCGACGCTACTTGCGTAAGCCGGTCCGTGGAAACACAGCGGCGCATTCTCCTCCATATTCGGCCGCCATGAGCGGATCATCAAGACCGGGTTGTTGCGAGCATCGGGTTCGCTGACCCGGCCGTAGCGGGCCACCGCGCCGCGGGCGTCATGGACGGGCGAGGTGCGAACGCCGTTTGTACCAATCGACGCTGACGCCATAGCGGAAAATCCTTGAGCCTGCCCCTTTGGCAATGAAAGCTTGTGGTCGCGTCCGAAGGCAAAACCCAAAGCCGCCGGGGTACACTCATTCCAGCGGGACCGAAAATCCCGGCTTGCTTCCAAGGGGACAGGTTATGCCGGAAACCATCGAACTTCTGGTGCGCAATGTGCGGCGCTACGACGACGGCAGAAAGGTCGATATCGCCATAGCCGATGGGCTTATCCGACGGATCTCGGAGGGCAATGGCGCCGTCGAGCCGGCCGAGGTGCTGGACCTGGAGGGCTACTTCGCCTCGCCGGGCTTCGTCGAGCCGCATTTTCACCTCGACAAGTGCCTGGCCGCCGAGGTTGCACTGCCGGGCGGCACCCTAGACGAACAGCTCGAAGCCTTCTGCGAGGCCAAGTCTCGCCTTTCCGCCGAGACCGTCGCCGAACGGGCGTGTCGGATGGGGAGGATCCTGGCGAGCCGGGGCGTGGTCCACGTGCGCAGTTTCGCGGATATCGATCAATATGCGGAACTGAGAATCCTCGAAGGCCTCAAGGAAGCCAGGCGCCGGCTCGAGGGCCTGATCGACGTTCAGATCGTGGCCTTCCCCCAGATGGGCATTTTCACGCACGATAACACCCGGCGGCTTCTCGAGGAGGCTCTCGAAATGGGAGTCGACGCCGTCGGCGGCCATTCCGAGCTCGAGACCAGCGAGGCCGAGACGCTTCGGCAGATCGACCTCGTGTTCCAGTTCGCCCGCGCATTCGATGTCGACGCCGACTTCCATGTCGACGAATCCGACAGCAGGACTTCCCGTTGGCTGGAAACCTGCGCCCGCAAGGCCGTCGAGCACGGATACCGGGGGCGGACGAGTCTCGGCCACGGCTGCGCGATCGCACATCAGGGTCCGGAGTACCGGCGGTCGGTCTACGCGATCCTGAAAGAAGCGGATGCGACCGTGGTCAGCAGCCCGACTTCCGGGCTTCTGTTCCGCGGCCACGGCGAGGCGAACCCGCCCCGCGGCATCACCATGGTGAAGGAGATGCTTGATCACGGGATAAACGTGGCCTGCGCCCAGGAAGCCTACCGATCGGTCTTCTCGCGCCATCTCCGATTTCCCGACCCCCTGTTTACCGGGCAATTGATGGCGTACACGGCCAAGCTTGCCGACGAAGAAGGTCTGGGGACCGTCTTTCGCATGCTGACCGCCAATCCCGCGAAAGCGCTCCGATTGCCGGACTACGGCCTTGCCGAGGGTTGCGCGGCCGACCTCGTGTTCCTGAAGGCTTCCTCGATTTTCGAGGCTCTGACCCTCCTCAGCCCGGAGCGCATCACGCTCAAACGGGGCCGGGTCGTCGCGCGGAGCCGTTTCAACGGATCGGTATGGAATCCGGCCCTGGAAACGTTCACCGACCCCTTGACGATCTGAACCCCGTGCCTGCGAAAGCGGGAATCTGAAGGATTCAATCCGCGGCGTCGCCGGGCTCATCGAAGGAGAATACCGCCGGCAACCCGCCGGTATGCCAGAAGAGGATCGGTCCGGATCCGGAAATGCGACCCTGTTCGAGAAGTTCGATCATTCCGTGCATCGCCCGGCCCGTGTAAACCGGGTCCGTCAGAATCCCTTCCTCTCGGGCAACGGTGCGGATCGCCTCGAAATCGGCTCGTCCCGGCCGGGCGTAACCATCGCCGATAAATTCCTCGGAAACAGTGACGTCGCGGGACCCGATCCGGCAGTCGACCGCCAGTACGCGTGCGCATTCGGCCGCCATCGCCGGTATGGCGACGTGCAGCTCCTCTTCGGATTTGCCGGTACTGATGCCGACGATTGCGATCGGCCAATCGAGGACTTGCGACCCGAGCAGCAAGCCGGCCTGGGTGCCTCCGGTTCCGGTCGGAAGGACGATCGCCTCGACACCCTTCTCCATTTCGCCCAACTGTGCCCGGGCCTCGAGGGCCGCTTCCACGAAGCCGGCGACACCGATCCCGGTGGACCCTCCGGGAGGCAAGGCATAGGCCTTGCCGCCCCGGGCCGAGACGTCTGCGATGATTTCGTCGATGACCTCTCGAATCGGGCGATTGCCCGCATACCGGATTTCCGCACCCAGGAGGTTCGAAAGAAGAACGTTTCCCCGAATCTCGCCCGGCCGGTACGCTTCGAGGGCGAGAATGCACTTCAGCCCGGACCTCGCCGCCGCCGCCGCGGTCTGGACGACGTTGTTCGACTGGAGAAAGCCCGTCGCGACCAGCGTATCGCACGCCTGAGCGATGGCCTCCCCGCCCAGAAACCGGAGCTTGCGCGCCTTGTTTCCGCCCATCGCCAGTCCGGACAGATCGTCCCGCTTGATGAGGATTTCACGTCCGACCAAACGGCTCAGGCGGGGCAGAGCCTGAATGGGTGTGGGAAAGAAACCGAGGCTGACCCGCGGTAGTTGGGACAGGCCGGGAATGCTCCTGTCAAAGTTCACGCGTTGCTCCCCAGATCCAATAGATACCGTCGCAACATTCCCGTCTCCAGCATGCAGGGTGCACTGCTATCCGGTTTTCCCGACCACCGGCCGGATGACGGACGATTCCCGGGGAAGCTACCGGTTCAATTCCGAGCGAGCGCAGACTCGGCCATGGCGAGGCGGTGGATCGTGGCGCACAGCAACTGGGCTCCGGCGGTCAGGTCGTCGGGACGCGCGCTTTCGGCTTCGTTGTGGCTGATACCGTCTTTGCAGGGAACAAAGATCATGGCGGTCGGGCATTGTCCAACCATGAACTTGGCATCGTGAGTCGCTCCCGAAATCATCTCGATATGCGGGACGCCCAGGTCGTTTGCGGCTTCGCGCAGGACGTCGAGGATGTCGTCGTTGAACGTCACGGGGCGCGATTCGAACAACAGGCGCGCATCCGCGGAACACGGGCCGTCCTGCCGGCGACAGGCGTCGAGCAAGCGTTGCCCAGTGCGCGCCAGGACTGCGGTGTCGGGATGCCGGAGATCGATCGTGAAAAACACCCGCCCGGGAACTGTGTTGGGCGAGCCGGGCGAAACATCGAACCGGCCGATCGTGAAGCGCAAAATGTCCGCGGGATCGTGGACGATTTCCCGCAACGTCTGAGCAAGCGCAGAGGCCGCAACGAAAGCATCCCGGCGGTTTCCGAGCGGAGTCGTTCCCGCGTGGGCCTCGTCGCCTTGCACCTCGACCTCGAACAGGTTCAGGCCCTGGATCCCGGTGACGATGCCGATCGCGCAGCCCTTTTCCTCGAGCACCGGGCCTTGTTCTATGTGCGCCTCGACATACGAGAATGCGTCTTCGCCCAGTTCCCGCTCGGTCAGCGGCGGGATCCGGCGTAGATGCTCGGCGAGGGCGTCGCCAACGCTGATACCTTCCTTGTCGACGGTTGCCAGCGCCGTCTCCAGCGGCAACTCTCCCGCACATACGGCGGAGCCCATGGTCGTCGGCGGGAATCGGGCGCCTTCCTCGTTCATCCAGACCACAAGTTCGATCGGACGGAGCGTCGTCAGGCCACTATCGTCGAGAGTTTCGAGCACCTCCAGTCCGGCCAGGACGCCGAAGACTCCGTCGAAGTTTCCGCCTGTCGGCTGGGAATCGAGATGCGATCCGGTCATGACGGGGACCGCCCGGGCGTCCAGTCCCGGACGACGGATGAACAGGTTCCCGATAGGATCGATCGACGCTGCGTAGTTTCGTTGCGCCGCCCAGGAAAGAAGGAGGTTCCGGCCTTCCGCGTCCTCAGGCGTCAGCGCCTGCCGATTGACACCGCCCCGCTCTGTCCGGCCGATCTTCGCCATGGCAAGGTGCCGCTCCCACAGACGGCGGCCGTCGACGGCCGCCGGGATCGGCGACTGGGAGCAAACGGATCTCTCTTGCATACGTCTTTGGAATGATTCCTGCGCGCTTTGTCAAGTTACTTGATTTTGAGGCATAGTACGCGCATGCGAGCGCAAGAACCATCGGTCGCATGCCCGCGACTCCTCGCGGTCCGAACCGAACCTGTTGACGATGTGCAACGGGAGTCTTTGGCAGTATCGGGGCGGCCGAACAATTGTTTGGGCGGATGACGAAATGAATCGACCGACTCTCCTCATTCGCCACGCGGCGTGCCTTTATCCCTGCGAGACACCGAACGAGGCGCCGCTCACCAACGCCTGGGTTGCCATCGAGAATGGTGTCGTCGCCGGACTCGGGCCGGAGCCGTACGTGGGCGCGCCGGCGGCGCGGGAAATCGATGCCCGCAACCATCTCGTCCTGCCGGGCTTCGTCAATATGCATCATCACTACAGCCAGTCGCTGACCCGGGTCGTGCCGGCCGGCCAGAAGGGCCGTTCTCTGGACTGGCTCGGCTGCATGTATCCGCTGTGGCAGGAACTCAACGGCGAAGCCATGGACGCTGCGGCGCGCCTCACCGCCGCACAACTCCTCCTGTCGGGCGTCACCACGAGCGTCGATCACGCCTACTTCTATCCCGGCGGCCGGGACGACCTCCTGGACGTCGAAATCGGAGCCGTGCGGGAGATGGGGTTGCGCCAGCACGCCATTCGCGGTTGCGTGCCGCGCCTCGAGGGGGCCATCGACGACCGCATCTCCGCCATGCGCGGCGGCGCGGCAATCGCAACCACCGAAGAACCGGACGCCATCCTGAAGGCCTGCGAGCGTGGCTTGGCCGCCTACCACGACCCGGCGCGCCTTTCGATGGTGCGCATCGGGATCGGGCCGACGATGATCGCGTATTTTCATCCGGAGCTGATGGATCGGCTGGGCCGTCTGGCCGACGAGGCGGACTGCGACCGGCACCTGCACGTGACCCCCAGGCCCGACGACGTGGCGCTCTCGACGGAGATGCACGGTTGCCGGCCCACCGCCCACCTGGAGCGCATCGGCTGGCTCAAGCCGAAGACCTGCCTGATTCACTGTACGATGCACACGGCCGAGGACATCGCCGTGCTCGCCGGCACGGGCGCGGGCATGGCCCATTGCCCGAGCCAGAACATGCGCCTGGGTGTGCCCGCCGGTCCGGTGCCGGAAATGCGGGCGGCGGGCGTGCCTGTCGGCATCGGCGTCGACGGGGCGGCCAGCAACGACGGCGGCAGCATGCTTACGGAATTGCGCCTGGCGACTCTGGTCCACCGTTTGATGGGCACCCATGAGGAGTACGGTCCCGAGGACTGGATGACGGCGCATGACGTGCTCTGGATGGCGACGCGCGAGGCGGCCCGCATTCTGGGCCGGGACGACATCGGCCGCCTGGCCTTAGGCTGTGCGGCTGACGTCGTGCTCATCGATCTCGGGCAGCTCTGTTACGCCGGCGGCCTGCACGACCCCCTGGCCTGCATCCTGTTCGTCGGTGACACGGGCCAGGTCGACACGACCATCGTGGCCGGCCGTGTTCTCGTGAGCGGCGGACAGCTCGCAGAAGCGGATTCGCGCCGCCTGGCTTCGGCGGCAAACGAGTCGGCGGCGGCGATGGTGCGACGCCTCAGAAAACGAACCGGGCAGGACTTCGGCAGCCGGGCCGACCGTTTGGCGGACTTCGGAACGGGGGTGCTGCCTTCGTGACGGCGGAAGCGGAGGTCAGAAGGTCGGCGGCGTGTTGACCCACAGGACCTTGGCGATGGTCTTGTCGGGATTGCTGTAACCGTGTGGCAGATGAGAGGAGAAGGAGAACGATTCGCCGGCGCGGATGACGTAGGAGATATCCTCGACCACCAGCTGCAGCGTCCCTTCCAGCACGAATCCGAATTCCTCGCCGTCGTGCTCGATGGGACCGTCCGTGTTCGCGCCCGGGTCGATGTGATGAATGTTGGCCTGAAGCAAGGTTCCGGCGGCGCCCGGAATCAGTCGCTCGAGCGTGATTCCTTCGCCCCGCCAAACCGGATCGACCCGGATCACGGGGCGCGTGCTCGGTCGCATTATGGATACCCGGCCGGACTCCGGTGTCTCCTCCGCGAACAGCAGCGCGACGTTCATCTCCAGCGCGGCGACGATCCGGTGAAGCGTCGAGAAGGACGGGCGCACCTTGTCGTTCTCGATCTTCGAGATAAAGCTTTCCGAGCATCCGACCTCATCCGCGAGCTGGCGCAGGCCAAGACCCTTCGTCAGCCTTGCGTGTTTGAGGCGGATGCCGATCCTGATTTCGGTCGGCGGTACCGGGTTCGCGCGAGTCGAACGCAAGTCCCTGCGCGAGATTTTCCGTTTAGTCGCTGGTCTGGCACTCATCATTCAGTCGCCCGTTTTGACCGGCTTCAACTACAGGCGCATGTCGAGAAGTCAATATACTTGACGACTTAACCCGTTCCCTCGATTTTCCCGCGGTCGAACTGCCGACGAATCAACCGCGCTGCCGATCGACGCATCGTTGGAATCGGAAGAGAATTGTGCCCGCCGCAGGAACTGCCGACACGCCTGCCCAGGATCCGCTCGGCGCTTTTCGCACGATATTCGGGTCAGCTGTGCCCGGCCGGTCCTCCGGCCCGCTTTCGGGATTTCGCTTCGCGGCCAAGGATCTCTTCGACGTTCAGGGGTACGTGACCGGTTGCGGCAATCCCGACTGGGAACGAAACCATCCGCCCGCGGTCCGGACGGCGCCCGTCATTCGCACCCTGCTTGACGCCGGCGCGACCCTTGTGGGGAAGACACACACCGACGAGCTCGCCTACAGCGTCAACGGTGAGAACGTGCATTTCGGGACACCGGTCAATCCGCGCGCCGCGAACCGAATCCCCGGCGGCTCTTCGAGCGGTTCGGCGTCCGCCGTTGCCGGAGGTGTCGTCGACTTTGCGATCGGCACCGACACCGCCGCGTCGGTGCGCCTGCCGGCGAGCTATTGCGGACTGTATGGCATCCGCCCGACGCACGGACGGCTGTCTGCGAAGGGTTATGTTCCCCTTGCCCCGAGCTTCGACACCGTGGGATGGCTCGCGGATTCACCCGAATTGCTCCGCGATGTCGGCCGGGTTCTGCTGACCCCGGAGACAGCCGGTTCGGCTCCGGTAACCTTCCTCGTCGCCGAACCGGCATTCGACCTCTGCGATCAGCCGGTGCGCACCGCCCTTGAGCGCGCGATCGGTCGTATCGCGGAGCATACGCCGGTCCAGACGGCCGTATGGGAGCGCGATCTCAGCGCATGGTCGGCCACGATGCGCATCCTTCAGGCTTTCGAAGCCTGGCAAGCCCACGGAGAATGGATTCGCGAGGCGCAACCCGGCTTCGGGACGGCCATCGGGGAGAGGTTCGCCTGGGCCAGTACGGTTACCGCGGCGCAATATGAAACCGCGCTCTCGGCATGCCGGGAAGCACGGGCCTATCTCGACGACATCCTGGGGGACGACAGGGTCCTGCTCTGGCCGACGACGCCCTGCATTGCGCTTCCGCCGCGCCTGGACGCCGAAGCGCTGGAGCCGATCCGCCAGCGTATCCTGCCGCTGACCTGTGTCGCCACTCTCGGCGGCCTGCCGCAAGTCACCTTGCCCGGCGGGCAGGTCGAGGACTGCCCGATCGGCCTGTCGCTCGTTGCGCCGCGCGGCCGGGACTTCGAAACGCTCGAGCGGGCGGTCGAACTCGCGCGGTTTCTGGCCGTTAGGAACTCTGAGAAATAAGGGCCGTATCAGTCGTCCGCGGCCCGGACGATGGCGGCCGCCACGCCGCCGCCGGTCGGCCCCTGGTGGTATCCCCAGCCGGCCGAGGCGTAGATTGCCGGATCGCCGACAACGGACGCCACCACGGCGCCGAGGACCGCGCGGGCCGGGCGCGTGTTGAGATCGGAATCCGTCAACAATGTGGTGCGCCAGCCCCGCAGCAGGCCATCGAGCGGCACCTGGCCCTTCGCGAACACGTTGAGCACCCGCGGGCGGGCGGATTCATCGACCGAACCTTCGACCTGCAGTCCCGCTCTCCTGAGCGCCTGGCGGACCCCGTCGGCATCGATTAGGTCGTCGAGGCGGCAGTGGGCGGCAACGTACGGACTCTCCGAACGAACCGAGTTTCCGACAACGAACACCTGGCAATTCATCAGTTCGATTCCCGACGACGAGCCGCCCCGAGTCGTGAATATGTCCGGGTTGGTGCAGATGTCTGCGGGATCGACGGCGGCGACCTCGCCGAGGCCGACGGCGATACCGAGACCGGAGGCGCCGTTCGAATAGCCCATGGATCTCAGCGTGTCCTCGGTCACGGTCATGGATCCGCGCGCTTTGGCGGCATTGATCCGCTCCGTCGTCAGGAGGGGGCACTTTACCTGCACGTAGTGAACGTCCTCCGTGCCGGCGATTTCCGCGCTCTCGAGAGCCGCCTTCACGGCTTCCGCAACGAGCTCGACCTGCACGATCGTGCCGATCTCTTCCGGCAGAAGCTCCCGCGTGTTTGCCATCGCGAAAGCGAGTCTTTTCTGCCCGCGCGCGCCGCTCGACGTGGTTTGCCTGCTGACGAAGACCGTGGCGTGGGGCGAAATTATTCCCTCGCATCCGCCCGACATGACGAACGCGACGCGCCTGTCGGTTTCTTCGGCGGACCGCCCGATGCGCCGGGAAAGGAGATCGCGCAGGCACCGGTGGGCCAACGGCCGCGAATAGTCGTTGACCCGGCCGTTGCCCTCGGTCTTGCCGATTAAACAGACTACCTCCTCGGCATCGACCGTGCCGTCATCCAGCAGCGCCTCCAGACCGGTGACGTCGTCCGGAGCGGACATCGGGAACTTGTATGCGGTGTAAAGCCGGCCCATTCCTAGACTCCCGGCACTCGGCATCGAGGCGCCGAACTCAGTCGGCCTCCTGCAGCAGCGAGACGTGTGCGGCAACGATTCGCCAGCCTTCGGGCATCCGCGCCCAGGTTTGCGACTGCCGGCCCGCAAGGCCGGTTTCGGTGCGCACGTAATCGATGCAGGTCGTGCCGAAATCCCGCCCGTAGCTTGTGATGACCTCGCGGATCACCTCTCGGTCCGGTGCGCCGCCGACCTGTGCCCTCCGCAGACGATACGCGGCAATCTCGTCGTGGCCGTAGAGATTTTCCGCGACTCCGTAGCGGACCGCATGCGGCGATTTCCAGAAATAGCCGTTGAGCCTCTCCGGTTTATTGGACGACAACGCGTCTTCGTAGCCGCGAAACGCTTCCGTCAGCTCGGCCAACACTCCGGGAATGTTGATCTGCACATTCTTCTCCCGAAGCCAGAATCTCAACAAGTGCGCCGAGCATGCCAAAATCGTTCCCATCAGTCAAGTTACTTGACTTTTCGGGCCAATTGAACTCTGCTGGTGCTCATACGTCGTGGACCCGATTTGAACCTCAGGCCCTATGCGCCGGAACCCGGTGCCGGGCCGAAATCTCTGCAGGCGAGCGCGACCGATGGGCGGACGAGAGACGTGGCTGACGCCTTGCTCTGTGCGGTTCGCGGCCCCAAAACGGGGCACATTTTTCCATGCCGATAATCAACAGGCTCTCGACCTTACGGGCCTATGGGAGGACTAGCGATGAATCAGGAGAAAAAACTTCGTGCCCTTTCCCGGGGGACCCCGGCAATCGAAGGCGTTTCGCGGCGCGATGCCCTGCGGGCGGGCGTCGGGCTTGCCGGCGGCGCGGCTGCGGCGTCGGTCGGTCTTTCGGCGTTCGCACCTGCGGCTTTGGGCCAGAGCGGCAAGCTCGAGAAGGTTTCGATCGTCCTGAACTGGGTCAAGAGCGTCCAGTTCGGCGGTCACTTCGTGGCTCAGGAGAACGGCTATTTCAAGAAGCAGGGCATCGAGGCCGAGATCATATCGGGCGGTCCGGGCATCGATTCGATCAACCTGGTCGCATCCAAGAACTCGATGCTTGGGGACCGGGATTCGACCAACATCATTCTCGCGAGGAGCAAGGGGATTCCGATCAAGGCCTTTGCCGCCGCACTTCAGCAGAATCCCTACTCGATGATGAGCCTCAAATCGAAGCCGGTCCGCAACCTGCAGGACATGGCCGGCAAGACGATCGCCATCCCCTCGCAGAGGCGGCCGACGATGAGGGCCCTTCTCAAGGCGGGCGGCATCGACGTCAACAGCGTCAAGTTCGTGCCCACGGGAACCGATCCCGGCATTCTTCCGACCGGACAGGTCGACGCCTACTTCGGCTGGGCGACCAACCAGGGCGTGATGCTGAGGATGCGGGGGGTAGACCTTCATATCGTCTCCCTGAACGACCTCGGCGACGTCACCTACGCGATGGTCTTCTTCGCTCTGGAGGAAACCCTGAAGGAGAAACGGGACCTGATCGTGCGGTGGCTGAAAGCGGAGATCCAGGGCTGGAAGTGGTTCGCGGAGAACCCTGAGGCGACGGCCAAGATCACGGTCGAAAAATACGGGCAGCGGGGCCTCAACCTGGCTCAGCAGAAAGTCGAGTCCAAGACCTACGGGCCCTACATCCTTGGCGGCGACGCGAAGACCAAGGGGCCCCTCTGGATCGGCACCGACATTTTCGAGCAGGGAATGGAACTGGGCGCGAGCGCCGGCCTGATCAAGAAAAAGATCCCCGTCGCCGACCTCGTCGACCAGTCCCTCGTCAAGGAAGCGCTCGGGATGTGAGGCGCCGACCCGCGGGCGTGCCGGACGCCCACGCTTGCCGGGTCATGCCGCTCACGGTATCACGAACCCTCGACCGGGGGTTCGTGACGCCGTTCGCGGTCAGCGAAGACGTCGGAATCGCTCGCGCGAGACGGTCTGGCTGGTGGCATTGCCCTGACAATGGCGGAGCATCTCAAGCTCAGTAATGTGACCGTCGAATTTCGCCTCGGCCAAGAGACGCTCACCGCGCTCAAGGATGTGAGCCTGTCGCTGGCGCCAGGAGAGTTCGGCGCGATCATCGGTCCGAGCGGCTGCGGAAAATCGACCCTCCTGCGGGTCGTTGCGGACATCATTCAGCCGACCCACGGTTCCATTTCGATCGGCGACCGGCCGCCGGCCGAGATCCGGCTGAATCAGCTCATCGGTTTCGTTTTCCAGGACGCCACCCTGCTCCCCTGGCGCAACGTGATCGACAACATAAAGCTGCCGCTGATCATCCTGCGCGACAGCAACCGGCAGCTGGAACGCAGTCCGCAGCAACTCGTCGATCTGGTCGGCCTTACGGGTTTCGAGAAGGCGATGCCCTCCCAGCTTTCCGGCGGCATGCAGCAGCGCGTTGCGATCGCACGGGCCCTGGTTCTCAATCCCCAGGTTTTGCTGCTCGACGAACCTTTCGGGGCGCTCGACGAGATTACGCGCCAGCGAATGAATCTGGAGCTTCTGCGCATCTGGGCGGAGAGCCAGACCTCGGCCCTTCTGGTGACGCACAGCATCGCCGAAGCCGTTTTCATGGCGGACCGGGTGTTCGTGCTGACCGCGGGACCCGGGCAGATCAAGGCGGAAAGACACGTGCGGCTGACCCGCCCAAGAACGCTCGACATGATGCGCTCGCAACCCTTTTTCGAGACGGTCAACTTCGTGCGCGACGCGCTCTACTCCGACGAGTCGCCGTCCGAATCCGGCTTGCCGCAAGGCTAGACGAACGGCTTCGGGGCATGCGCGCGCTTCATGGGACACTGGCGGGAAAGCGAAGTTCCGTACGTTCGCTGCTTCGCTTTGCCTTTGCCAGCGGCGTCTTCGTCGTATTTCTCGGCTTCGTCGAGCTGATGCGGGCCTTGGGCGTGTTCCCCATTTCCATCGCCGCGCCAAGCGAGATCTACGCGACTTTTGTCGCCCACGCCGACGATCTGTGGTTCCATCTCAAGCCGACCCTGTGGGCGACGGTCGTCGGCTATTTCTTCGCGTGCACCACGGCGATGGCGCTCGCGATGCTTGCGGTTCTCGTCAAACGCTCGGAAGGAATCGTCTACAACTTCGCCGTCGTCATATACAGCATTCCCCTCATTGCGTCGGCGCCGATCCTGGTCATGTGGTTCGGTGTCGGCTCGACGGTCCGGATCATCATCGCCGCGATTGCCGGCTTCTTTCCCGTCCTGGTCGGCGCGATCCAGGGTCTCCGCGCCGTCGACCGGCAGGCTGCGGAACTCTTTCACTGCCTCTCGGCCTCCAAGCTGCAGGAGTTCCGGCTTCTGGCCCTGCCGAGCGCGCTGCCCTACCTTTTCGCCGGCCTTAAGATCTCAGCCGCCAGCGCGCTCCTGGGCGCCATCATTTCGGAATGGGTGGGTGCGGAGAAAGGTCTCGGCCTTATGATGGCCTACGCCCTTTTCTCGTTCAACGTGGCGCTGGTGTGGCTCACGCTCATCGTCTCGATCGTCAGCGCCATACTGGCGTACTCGCTCGTCGGCCTCGTCGAGAAATGGGTCGTCCACTGGGAGCGGCCTGCCGAGATGATAGCTGATTAGGGTTCAGGCGGGAAAGAAGAGCGAACCGGACGTCGGGAGCATAGCTCAGTGGTCGTTGGAAGAGACAGGCTCTGGTTTACCGATGCGTGGCGGTCCGTCTGGTCGAACGCCGCTGCACGGCCCTTCGTATCCTTTGCGATCTTTGCGCTGTTGTTCCTGTCCTTCTGGCACGGTTTCGTGGTTCTGCAGGACATCAAACCGTATCTGATGCCGTTGCCCCAGGCAGCGATCGAATCGCTGATACTCAATCGTTCCATGATCTTCGGCCACCTGCTGTTCACGCTGGGAGAGGGAGTCTGCGGCCTTGCGATCAGCACGGTATTGGCGGTGGGCACAGCTGGCGTGTTCGTCGTTTCGCCGGCCGCGGCCCAGGCGACCTTCCCCTTCGCCATTTCGATGCGCAGCGTTCCTGTCGTGGCCATCGCGCCGATCATCACGCTGATCGTCGGTCGCGGTTTCTGGACCGGGGTGACCGTAGTCGTTATCGCGTCCTTCTTTCCCATTCTGGTGACCAGCCTCAGAGGGTTTCTCGGAGCCCGCCAGGCCCATGTCGAACTCATGCACCTCTACGGCGCGAGCCGATGGCAGATGCTTTACCTCCTCCGCTTTCCTTTCGCCTTTCCGTATATCTTTTCAGGCTTGCGCACGGCCGCCCCGATCGCCGTCCTCGGGGCCATGTTGTCCGAGTGGCTGACGGGCAACCATGGTCTCGGTTATCTCATTCTTGACACCGCTTCCCTCAGAGAGCTCGAACTCTTATGGGCAACGATCATCGTGAGCATGATGCTTGGCCTCCTCGTATTCTGGGCCACGGCTTCGGCAGAACGCTACTTCCTGCGGTGGCGATGAAGCGCGGCGCCGCCAACAGGTATGGACGTTACGCGCCAATTTTTCGGCATAGCCGGACTGTTCCGATGGCGTTCGGTCCAAACCGTGACATGCGGGGAAGCTTCGGCCGATCCGTATCGTGCGTTGCACCTGGTATTCTCTGGTGCCCGCGTGACTGAGATTGAAAGTCTGTCGCGAGCGCCAAAAAGGCTGAATTCGCATCTGTTGTTCCGCGCAGGCCTTTGACCCCACGAGACTGTAGCACCTCAATCGTTTGGCACGCCGATCAGCGTGCAACGCATGTGCCGAACAACAGGCCGATCCCAACCCGACACCGGCATATGCGGGTCATGTAAGGTGCCGCGATCTGGCGCCTAGAGTGCCCGCTCAACTCTGCGGAATTTCTTGATTCTTCGTTCACTCGCGAAAACAGGCGCGGACGCCCGTCATCATGCCGGAAGCAGTTGCGTTCAGACTCCAGACTGCGTGTGGCCATTCATGAGGTTATGCCGCTTGACGTCGGGTCCGTTGTCACACCAGCTTGGTATTGACCGCTCACCTGCACCCTCATATTGTCCAACACCTCGCTGGCGATGGCGTATTTTGGGTCGTCCCGATGCCCGTTAACGGGACTACCAGTGCCAGTTGGAAACTGAATCGCTGCCACCGCCCGGCGTTGCGATTGCGGGTTTCGCGTCGGCGATCGCCCGGCATAACCCTCGATGTGCGGCCTCCGCGTCAGCACCCCGTCGTCCGGCTTGGATCGAATCCAGACCAGAGTCCTTATGCTGTCGCGATCCGGTTTCACCATGCGGATCGGGCATGCGCTCGGCTCCTCTCGGCACTTTCCTTCCCGGCATAGGGCTGTCGCTGCGTATCTGCTCCTGACACCCTAGCGTCGGGCACCGTCAAGAAGTTGGCGATCCGACCGGTATGCCGGATGACGGCAGAGCCTCCCGTGCGGGGATGTGCAGGAATTGGAATCAAAGCGGTACCTATCCGGTACCAGGAAATAGCGACGCTAGGAAATTGCTAACTTATCGTTGTCTAATCTATTGAAATAATGCAATAAAATAAACCTCAATGCCGCACAGTCGATTTATGTACTAGTGGAGATAACGTAGTGGCAGTTGACGGCACGGACGTGCGCACCCGTCTTGCTCGTCCGTCTGCACGGCAAAGCAAGGTCAGGTCCAGGGAACTTCGATTTCTAGCAACGGCGCGTGCTGCTGACAGCCGTAGATGTCGGTGTCCCCGGCATTGCCTTGGCGGATTCGCCGCTTCAACGTGAACTTGATGGCAAGGCCGGGATCGAATTCGTGCACGGACATGATCTCGTCAGGATCGACCCCGTATAGTCTGGCGATCGATGCGCGCGTCAACACCCGCGCACCTTTGACCCGCTCGTAGGTGGCCGCATCGCTGAACACGATGTCGAAAGTTAGGCGGAAGGGCTTTGCGTTCTTGCTGCGGATGATCTGGGCGAGTTCGCCCAGGGTGCGCGTCGACATCAGATGTCCTCGATCTCGACTGGGAAAAATTCCGTGGGATCGGAAACCTCCATCAAGTGGTAAAGCGAAAACTCGTAGGTGGGTCCAGCATCGACTTCCGACGGAGAGTGGAGAAAGGCGAGATTCCCGGCGTTGTTCTTCTGACCATCGTAGCTGTAATGCAGCAGGGTTCCCGTCGTCACATGGCAGATCGCGTGGGCCAGATCTTGCGTGGGCGCGATTGCTTCGGTCACTAGTCCGAGCTCGTGAGGAAGCCAGTTACGATTTTGCTCCAGCTGCCCCATTACCGCGTCCCTGCCGTACTGATGGAAAAGGAGGGTAAATGAGGTTTCATCCGAGAAATAATCTTCAATTCTCCGGCGGACATCCTCGAGTATTGGATCGATCCTTTCGATCATCGTCGGACAGCGAACCCCGGCAATGGAAATGGTCCGATAGCCGACCCGGCGCGCGCCTTCGAGTTTTATGCAGTAACGGTCCTCGGGTACGAACCGCGTCCCCGTCACGCGCACGCGCCGATCGTCCAGTTGGCTGAACCGCGTCTTCGTCATGTCGACGCGGCCCCCGGGCCCAACCTGTATGTACGGGTCTTCACGCTCGTAGAGCGAATGTCCGGCAACGGTGGCGACCGTGCAGCGTCGCCCGAGGCTTCCCGGTTCGAGCGTAAAGCCTTCGTCATCCAATGTGCCGAGGATCACATCCATGGCAAAGGGGTCCGCACAGAATGCGCCGCACTCCAGGATCTTGCCCATGTGTATCGCCGAGCCACGGTCATAACCCTTGAGAATTGGAACCGCGGCAATCAAGGCATCGTCGCAGGCCCGTCCGGCCAGCACGACCCGGGCTCCAGCCTCGATGGCGGCCATGATCGGTTCAGGGCCCATTTGGGCGACGATCGTCGTGCTCGCCTCCACCTCGGCCTCGCTCGGCAAGGCGCCTGCCTCGAAATCGAAGACCCGTCCGTCCCGTAAGGCCTCAAGGACAACCCGATTGGGAATCTCCGCCTCAATGGTTGCCATACGAAAATGCCAGCCGTGTCTGTGAGCCAGATCACGCACCACTTTGGCCGTCTCGGTGACCTGATCGTTGCGTCCGCTGCCGCCGCAGCTTCCGACGACAAGCGGGATTCCGCGGTCGAGCGCCGCGGCCAACAGCAGTTCGAGCTCCCGCTCGATCGAAATCCTCGGGACCAGAGACTCACCGGTGCCGAGATAGTGGGGACCGGGGTCGGTGGACCCGGCGTCGACCACGATGAGCGCCGGCTCGAGGGTCATGCCGCGAGCGAGGGCATCAGGGTCGAAGCCGTAACCGAGTGTCCCGGTTGGCGCCAGCACGGTCATGGTTTCCATGTCTTTCCCCCGCTTCTGTCCTCAGAGGTATGGATGGACGAATTCACGGTCACCCGACGCATGACTTAAACTCAAGCCGGAAAAAGCGTCATCACATACTGGAACATTGCAGCATTGTAGTAGCTGACGGCAACTTCGACGGTTTGCCCGCTCGCGACCATGTAGGCGCGCGTGACCCGAAGCATCGGCGTTCGACGCGCAATCCCCAAGTGCCGCGCGACGGCTGCAGGCACCGTGACCGCGGTGATCGTCTGGCGAGCCTCCGCAATCGCAAGACAATTCACCTCTTCGATGATGCTGAAGAGCGTCCGGCTGCCGAGACCTGCGTTATCGATCGCCCTACCCAAGGGTTCGGGCACGTAGATTTCCTCGAATGCGATCTTGGTTGTGTCGCCCTTGCTTCGAATCCCACGAAAACAGAGGACATGTTCGTCCTCCGGGATATCCAATGTCGCTGCTATCTCGGAAGGCGGCACGACCAGCCGGCGATCTACGGCCTGGTATGCGGTTTCCGCCGCATAGTAGGAGAGATCTTCCAGCGAGCCGGTGGCGCGCATGGACGTGGGGTCGGAGATTGAGGCCCGGACATGGGTCCCCGCGCCTGACCGCGAGTACAGGATCCCGCGGTGCTTCAAGAGGCCGAGGGCCTTGCGGATCGTGATCCGGCTTACGTGGAACTCTCGCTCCAATCGTGCTTCCGACGGAAGCGACGTACCCGGAGCGTAATCGCCGGCAGCGATTCTCGCTTCGATCTGATGGGCGATATTACGGTAGAACGGTTGTCGCATAACAAAAGATATATCATTATATATTTTAGTTGACAACCCACGGACTTAAACATACCGTTTCACTCAAAAAGTCGTATGCGCGTCATCGATTGACGGATTTCCTGCGGCAGGCCTCTTTCGCCCTTCGTACGTCTTTCAGGATTTGACGCCCAGTATCGGGAGGTTTCTGTTCCCATGGCACGAGTTCGCGTCGCCCTGGTCCAGAGCTCGCCCTCGCCGCAAGCTGACGAGATTTGCGAAGAGGTGGCGGACTGGATTGCACGCGCCGCGTCTCGGGGCGCAGACCTTGTTGTATTTCCGGAGCTGTTCTTTCCGGGCTTTCACAAGTTGTTGAGCGGCTGGCGCGGCGACCGCCAAGTGTTGCCGGCGTTTCGTGATTCCGCGCAACCGATACCGGGTCCCATCAGCGACGAAGCTTGCAGGATGGCGAAATCACACGCTGTCCATGTTGTCTTCACGCAGCTGGAAAAGGACGACGAGTCGGGCCGAATCTACAACGCGTCGATGCTGATCGGCCCCGATGGTTCGCTGCTTCTGCGGCACCGGAAGACCATGCTGACGCCGGGACTGGAGACCCGTGGGTTGGCGCGGGGCAACGGGCATGAAGTCGTCCCGACCGCCCTCGGCAGTTTCGGCCTTCTCATATGCGCGGACGCGACCTGTCCCGAGCCGGCCCGCGTGCTGGCATTGAGGGGCGCAGAAATCGTGTGTGTGAGTTCCGGCGATTTTCGCTCGCCCTGGCAGGTCGACGGCGACGATCTCGCCGAGCGCATCTGGAACCATTGCAGCGCTTCTCCGACCCGGGCAGTCGACAACAATGTCTACTGGTTGGCGGTGAATTCGGCGGGGAAACAGGGGGGCATCGAATTCTTCGGCGGCAGCCGCATCATTTCGCCGCTCGGGCAGGTGATCGCGCAGGGGGGATGGGGGCCGGACGCGCGGCAACTTCTCGTTGGCGAGATCGACCTCTCACTCCGGCATCGCGTCGAATCCACCTTCTCTTTGGCCCGGCGCCGTCGGCCGGAACTCTATTCCGAGATATCGCGGACGGATAAGATGGCCGAACTGCCGGCCACGAAATCAGGTTCGCTCGCGTAAGTATGGAGACCGGCGCACATCGTCAGTAGAGACAGCACGCATCCCGGGACGGAACCCTAATCGACCACGATTGCATTGCGTGGCCTGGACAGGTCGAAAATCAAGTCCGTCAGAAGAAGAGAGAGGAGTCGCTATGGAAGCTGTGTGGGGACGATACCTGCTGACGATGGATGGAGAACGGCAGATCCTTCAGGACGCCGGCGTTGTTCTGGAAGGATCCGAGATCGTCGCGGTCGATTCGATCGAATCGATACGCAAGCGTTTCCCAGGCATCTCGGAGTCGGGCGGCACGCACCTTGCCGTGTTGCCGGGTCTCGTCAACAGCCACATGCACCTGTCGTGCAGTCTGTTCCGTGGCTACATTGACGATTTGCCGCTCCTCGAACACGACGTGCGTTTCCTGTTCCCCGGCCAGCGGGCGATGAACCCGGAGAATGTGTACTACGCGTCACTTCTCTCATGCCTGGAACTGCTGAAAAACGGCGTGACGACAGTCGCCGACGCCTACCTGCTGCCCCAGGCCACGGCCAAGGCAATGGTCGACAGCGGAATCCGGGGCATCGTTTCACCGGCCATGATGGACACATGGCTCGGCGGCGAGGAACGGCCGGTCATCACGACTACAGACGAGGCGATAGAAGAGGTCAAGGAACTGCGAGAAGGGTGGCACGGTGCGGGAAACGACCGAATTGCCGTCTGGCCCGCGCCTTTTACCGATCTCTCAGCGGGACCTGAACTGTTGCGCCGATCGGGCGACCTGGCACGGGAATGGGATGCGGGAGTCCAGATCCATCTGGGGGAAACCCTCGAGGGGTGTAATCTCGTCAAACGGATCCATGGCAAGTCTGTCCTGGAATACGTCGAGAGCTGTGGCCTGCTCGAGAATAACCGTGTCGTTGCAGCCCATTGTTGCTGGGTGAACGAACGTGACATTGCCGTCATAAAGAAGCGCGATGTCGCGGTCAGCTACTGTCCGTCCTCAGAGACGAAAATGGCCGACGGTATCCCGCCGGTGGCCCGCTTGCTTGCCGATGGCGTATGCGTCGCCACGGCTATCGACGCCACCTGCGTCAACAATTCGGCCGATCTGTTCCGAGAAGCGAAATTGGGAGCGGTGCTGCAAAAGGTGGTCTACCCCTTCGACGCAGAGATCCTGCCGGCGGAACAGGCGCTGGAGATGATAACCTGCCTTCCGGCCCGCGCGCTCGGGATGGATGACGTGATCGGTTCTCTGGAGGTGGGCAAGAAAGCAGACGTCATAACGATTCGGCTCGATGGCGCCCATTTCGTGCCGCTGCTCGACCGGCCTCGTCCGACCGTGATCAACCACCTTATCTATTCGGCCACCGGGCATGACGTCTCTGATGTCTATGTCGACGGCCGGCGCGTGGTTGCCGAAGGTTGTGTGACGACTGTCGATGAGACCGACCTTATCTCGGCGACACAAGAAGTTATGCGGACCTTCATTCGAGAAAGCGGCATCGAACGCGAGATCACCTCGCTGCGCTGGACGGGCGGTCAATGAGACGTGAAGCGCTCCCGGACTGCGCAGACTGCAGCGACGGCCGGACGGTCTAGTTGAGGCGCTCGAATGTTGCGAAGGAAAAAGGTGCATTTATGAGCGACGGGGTTCAGGTCGCTGTCGACGTCGGTGGCACCTTCACCGATGTTGTTGCGCACAGTACTTCCGATGGCCGCACCGCAATAGCCAAGACTCTGTCGACGCCCGAGGCACCCTCGCTTGGTGTGCTTGAGGGGATCCGGATCGCGCTCCGCGAAAGCGGGTACGGCCTGAAAGATGTGGCTTCGCTGCGCCATGGCACGACGATCGCCACAAACGCCGTGCTCGAGCGCAAGACGGCCAAAACAGCGCTGATCGTTACCAAGGGATTCAAGGATATACTTTACGTTGGTCGGCAGGCGCGACCCAGCCTTTATGATCTCGGCGCCCGGCACCCTGCGCCGCTGGCGCCCAGACACCTGACCTTCGAGCTTGACGAACGCATCGCATGGTCCGGAGAGGTTGAGAAACCCGTTGCGCCGGATGAGGTTGGGGAAATTGCGCGCCGCCTGAAATCCGAAGCGGTGGAATCAGCTGCCATCTGCCTAATCCACGCCTATGTGAACCCGGCCCATGAAATCGCGATCCGGGACGCTTTGGCGAGATTGCTTCCGGATTTGCCGGTTTGCCTGTCCTCTGAAATCTGTCCCGAGATTGGAGAATACGAGCGCGCCAGCACCACGGTCGTGAACGCCAGCGTCATGCCACTGGTTGTACGCTACGTCTCCGGGCTCAAGCGCGAATTCCAAAGTTTTCGGGGCGGATGCCAGATTTACATCATGCAATCCAATGGCGGTGCCATGGGACCGGAGGTTGCCGCAAAAAAGAGCGTTCACACGATGTATTCCGGGCCGGCGGGCGGCCTGATCGGAGCGCAATACTTTGCTCGACGGGCCGGTCTGGAGAATTCCGTGACGCTGGACGTCGGTGGAACCAGTGCCGACGTCGGAGT
Organism: Rhodospirillaceae bacterium; assembly: GCA_028819475.1. NCBI lineage: Bacteria > Pseudomonadati > Pseudomonadota > Alphaproteobacteria > Rhodospirillales > Rhodospirillaceae > Rhodospirillaceae bacterium. The sequence continues at coordinate 98,773 of JAPPLJ010000019.1, read as the reverse complement.
CATCGTGGGGCAGCGTCTCGAGGAGGCCCGCGATGGTTTCATTGGCGGGTTGCCGATCCGCGTGCCGCTCCTTGAAATCCATTCGGTCGGCGCCGGAGGCGGCAGCGTTGCCTGGATCGATAGCGGCCGCGCATTGCGTGTCGGGCCCCATAGTGCCGGCGCAGATCCGGGGCCGATCTGTTACGGCCGCGGCGGATCGGAGCCGACGCTGACCGACGCGCATGTGGTCTTGGGAAACATAGGCGCGGAAGCCGCTCTCGGTGGCTGCGTGGCGCTGGACGCCGAAGCCGCCGCAGATGGCATTCTTGCGGAAATCGCGACCCCGTTGAATTTGCCGCTTGCCAATGCGGCGTCCGGCATTCTTGACGTTGCCAACGCCATCATGCTGCGCGCAATTCGCGTCCTCACCGTTCAGCGGGGCCTGGACCCGAAAGACTTCGCCCTCATTGCCCTGGGCGGTGCCGGTCCCCTTCACGCTGTCGCGCTGGCGCGATCCCTTGGCATCGGGAAGGTCCTGGTTCCGCCGGCCGCCGGTGTACTCTCGGCGCTGGGCATGCTGACGACGGCCATCAAGCACGATTTCGTTCGAACGCGGATCGCGCTTGCGGCCGATCTCACCGCAGACGGCATTCGGCAAGATTTTGCGTCGGTCGAGGACGAGGCGCTGCGCGTGATGGAACGGGAGGGTTTTAGACCCGACGACGTTGCCATGGAGCGCTGGATCGAGATGCGGTACCGGGGCCAGGGATTCGAGCTGGCTATCAGGCCGGTCGACGATCGACTGCTGAACAGCCCTGAATTGGCGCTCGGCGAAGCCTTCCACGATACGCACGAGCGCCGTTACGGATTCGCAATGCGCGAGGAAGCCGTCGAGCTCGTCAACATCGGCGTGACGGCAAGGGGCGGTATGTCGGAGTTCCAGTACTCGCGGCCGGGGCACGCCGCGATCGACGTGAAGGCAGCGCAGACCGATGAGCGGCCGGTTCGATTCGAATCCGGAGATGAAATCGCCGGAGTCTTTGCCCGGGATCGACTGCCGTGTGAGGCGGACGTGCAAGGGCCAGCCATCATCGAGGGCGAGGATTCGACAACGCTGATTCCGGCCGGGGCAACCTGTCGAACCGACCGCGCCGGCGCTCTGCTGATCACGCTCAATGACAGGGAAACGTAGGATGACCGCAGTGTCCGCTCAGGCCGACTCCCGCGTCGACGGGCCCGACCCGATTCTCCTCGAGGTCATGCAGAATGCATTTGCCACGGTCGCGGAAGAAATGGGAACGGCTCTCCAGCGGACGGCTTACTCCACCAACATAAAGGACCGGTTGGACTTTTCCTGCGCCGTCTACGCGGCCGATGGCTCGCTGGTTGCGCAGGCCGAACACATTCCCCTGCATTTGGGTCAACTGTCGTGGGGCATCAAGAATCTGCTTGCGTGCCTGCCGGCGGATGCACTCGAGCCTGACACCATATTCATGGTCAATGACACACAGGTAACCGGGGCGCATTTCCCCGACATCCTGATGGTCAAGCCCGTATTTTGCGGATCCAGCCTAGTCGGGATCGTGGCGAATCTCGCCCATCATGTCGATGTCGGCGGGTTCGCCCCGGGCAGCCTCTATAGCGGCGCCCAAGAGGCGTTCCAGGAGGGCATACGGATTCCGCCTGTTCGGATCGTCCGGAAGGGACAGGTGAACGAAGATATATTGAATTTTCTGCTGTCCAATACGCGCACCGAGCGAGAAAACCGCGGCGACTGCTACGCCCAGATTGCCGCATTGAACGCCGGTGAACAGAAGATCCGCGACTTGATCGCGCGCTATGGCGCCGAAACGCTGGTCGCCTACATGCGTCATGTGATCGCCTACGCCGAGCGGCGCATGCGCGCGGCCATGGCGGCGCTTCCCGTTGCAGCCAGCTCATTCGAGGACGTTCTGGAAGGCGACGGCATAACGCGGCGACGCATCCCCATCCGTGTCACCGTATCGGCCGGGCCCGGCCGATTGAGTTTTGACTTCAGTCGCTCGAGCCGTCAGGTGCGCGGTCCCATAAATGCGGCGCGCCCTTTCACGCTCGCCTGCGTCGGGTTTGCGGCGAAGGCGATCCTCGATCCCTCCGTGCCGGCGAACGAAGGCATTTTCAGGCCGTTCAATGTGATCACCAGGCCGGGCTCGATCGTGGATGCGCGCTTCCCTGCAGCGATGTCGAACAATTCCTCCATTCTTGGCTTGCGCATCGTGGATGTGCTGTTCGGCGCACTAAGCGAGATCTTTCCAAGCCGTGTGACCGCCGCATCGTCCGGGACCATGAACGTGGTGACCATCGGCGGCCATGACCCTCGGCGCGGCGAGCCATTCGCCTACATCGAGGCCTATGGCGGCGGTCAGGGGGCCGCACAGGGCCATGACGGAATGGATGGGATGCAGAGCACAACGAGCAATACACGCAATGCCCCGGCCGAGGTCATCGAACGATATTATCCGCTACGCGTTCTCCGTTATGGCTTGGTCGACGGCTCCGGTGGCGCCGGCGAGTTCCGTGGCGGCCTCGGTCTGCTCAGAGAGATTGCCTTCGAGGCGGACTCCACGATCAGCATCGTCTCCGACCGCCACGTGGTTCGCCCCTGGGGTTTGTTCGGCGGAGGTCCGGGCGGAGCCGCACAATGCCTCCTCACCCTGCCTGGCGGCCGGCAGTTCGCCCTGCCCCCGAAGGTAACGCGCCACGTAAAACGCGGCAGCAAGCTCTATCTGGCGACGGCTGGCGGCGGCGGTTTTGGCGATTCGGCCTCACGATCTCCCGCTCGACGCGCGCAAGACTCGATGAACCAACTTGCCCCGGAACGGCACCGGGCACCCGAGGATGCGGGCCGCCACACCAGGTAACGATCGATCGCACTCGGCTATCGTGCGCGAGATTATGAGAACCGAGACGCAAAGAAGTACTGGCGACGAAAGAAAGTGTCATGCGATCGCGCGGCAGCGTGCGGAAATCTGGTGCCGCGCCCCTGAAATTGAGCTCGGTGCATCGTGATGGCAAGCACAACCCGCGCCACTCGAGATGAGAATTCGGCCATTGTTCGCGTCGTCAATTTGCATAAGCACTTCGGCGCTCTGGAGGTTCTAAAGGGCATCGACATGCGGATCGCGCGCCAGGAGGTCGTGTCGCTGATTGGCTCGAGCGGCTCCGGCAAGAGCACGCTCCTGCGGTGTCTGAATTTTCTCGAAGAACCGACCGAAGGCCGAATTTACATCGGAGGACAACTCCTCGGTTACCGGGAGACCCCGGACGGGAGCCTTGTGCGTTCGCCGCGCAAGGAGATCTACGCGATGCGGCAGAAGGTCGGCATGGTGTTCCAGCTGTTCAATTTGTGGCCGCACAGGACGGCGCTGGAGAACGTGATCGAAGCGCCACGCATGGTAAAGGGGATGAGTCGCCAGGAAGCTGTCGAAATCGGCGAGGCGCTGCTCGACAAAGTCGGATTGTCGGACAAACTTCACGAATATCCGGAGCGGCTCTCCGGCGGGCAGCAGCAACGTGTCGCGATCGCACGCGCCCTGGCAATGTCTCCGAAGGTCATGCTGTTCGACGAACCGACTTCGGCGCTTGACCCCGAGTTAACCGGCGAAGTGCTGGACGCGATGAAAGTCCTCGCCAATGAGGGCATGACGATGATTATCGTTACGCACCTCATGGAATTCGCACGGGAGGTGTCCGACCGGATCCTTTTCATGGAAGACGGTATCATTTTGGAAGAGGGCCCGCCCGATAAGGTGATCCGTAACCCCGAACATGAACGGACAAAGCAATTCCTGTCCAGAATACTTGGGTAGCGGTTCGTGGATATTACGAAAGGGAGGTATGACACATGAAGGTTTGTGCTTCAGAGCCATAGCTTCAAAACGCGATTGGCTCAAAACGGTCAGAAAAATCTGACTCAATCGAAAGCGAGGAGAAAGAAAATGACACGCAAGACAGTTAAGGCCGGATTGCTTGCCTTAATCGCAGCGGTTGGCTTGGGATGGTCTGGTGCGGGGATGAATGCCACTCATGCCCAAGATTCCGGAGGCAAATTAGAACAGATCCAGAAAGCCGGTAAGGTTCGCGTGGGCATGGCACAATTTTCGCCCTTCGTTTCGAAGAACCCGAGCACGAACAAGCTCGAGGGGCTCGAAGTCGAGATGGCGGCGCGGCTCGCGAAAGAGCTCGATGTCAAACTCGAGATTGTTGAAGGCACCTGGGCGACCCTCTTCGCCGGGTTGCATGCCAACAAGTACGACGTCGTGATGAGCGGCAGCAAGCGCACGCTCCAGCGCGCAATGGCCGTGAATTTCACCGAGCCCTACGTATCGCTGACCGAGCATGCCCTGGTGCGAAAGAGCGACAACATCAAGGCATGGGCCGATCTGGACAAGGACGGTGCAGTGATCTGCAGCGTGTTGGGCGGCGCGGCGCACTTAGCCCTTACCCGGGACCATGCCGACTCCATCAAGCGCGCCAAAGTATTGCCGCTGAAGGAGCTTACTCTTTGCGGGCAGTCGGTGATCGGCGGCCAGGCGACCGCGTGGATAGAAGACGTTGTGAGCACATCGATGTTCGCCAAGGCGCATCCGGAAGCCGGTTTGACGATCATTTCAGTGCCGTTTGCAACGCACGGCGAAGGCAACGGCTACGCCGTGGCAAAAGGCGACATCGAGTTCCTGAACTGGCTCAACCTCTTCGTCACAAAGATGAAGAACACCGGCGTGTATAAGCGGCTCGCCGCGAAGTACGGCTTGCCCGAGACCATTCTGGTAAGGGGCTGGGGAGACAACTGACATAGAAGATGGACTTGTATGCGGCCCGGACGCCCAAACGGGTGTGCCGGGCCGCAGGCCCTTGTGTGGAGGCGTGCATGTACGACTTTCGCTTCGATGTTGTTTTCTCGAATTTCTCCTTCTTGTTGGAAGGGGTACGGCTCACCTTGATCATCACCAGTCTTGCCTTGAGCATGGGAGTCGTAATCGGACTAATTACGGCGATCATCCGCTTGGCCAAGGTGCCAATCCTGACACCGGTCCTGGTCGGATATGTGGAGTTCTTCCGCGGCACGCCCCCGCTCGTGCAGATCATGTGGTTTTTTTTTGGCATGCCGATCCTGCTCGGCGTGCAAATTCCCGGCGAGGTCTCGTGCACAATAGCGCTCGGACTCAACGCCGGCGCATTCCTGTCAGAAGTTTTTCGCGCCGGAATACAGGCGGTCCCCGTCGGGCATATAGAGGCGGGCCTTTCGGTCGCGATGTCTCGTTTCACAGTCATGCGCCGAGTCATCCTGCCGCAGGCCATCGTGATTATCCTGCCTGCCCTCGGCAACATCTTCATTTCCCTCATCAAGGATTCCTCCCTCGTTTCGGTAATCGCCGTAGATGAGCTCATGCGTCGGGGCGACGAGCTCAACACCCGAACCTACCGCCCGATCGAGGTGTATACCGTTGTCGCCTTCATGTATTTCGCTCTGACTTATGCGACCTCGAGACTCATGTTGGCCTGGGAAGACCGCTTGAGACGTCGAAGAACGAAGGCGTCGGTATAGCGGCGCTGTCATGTGCAGACGGCCCCATTTCTGCAAGGGGCGCACCGCAGCTACATCAGGAAGGAAAATACTCGAACTCTACTGTTTTCCCAACGGCGACCTGCAGTCTCAAGGCGCGTCTCGCCGCCGAGGAGAAGGGCGTCGACTATCTTTCGCGGGTGCTCGACCGCGACGCCGGAGCGCTGAACACGCCGGCCTACCGCGCCCTCAATCCGCAAGGCGTGATGCCGATGCATGTTCATGACGGACGGGTGTTCGTCGAAGCGAGCATCATCATGCATTATCTCGACGACGCCTTTTCCGGTCCCGACCCGCCGCACGATCTCGGCTCGACTGCACGGCCTGAGTTTTGCATTCTTGTGGACGTTCACCCGGGGCTCTCTTCTCGGTTCGCTGACAGGCATTCGTCACCCATCAGCTTCCCAGGTCAGTCCCGGATGGACAACCTATTGAGAGATGCAGCTGGAGCGTATCCGCTGCCTCGAATCCATCGTCGACGCCATCATGCGGATGATCAAAGGGTTCGGGGGCCTGCAGACCAACGCCATCGTCAGCTCGTTCGCGGCCAATGTCGCGTCCGGCGATGTCTATCCCTCGCACGCCATCGAGGAAGGCGGCACCCTGATGTCTCCGCTGGCGCCCTGGAGCGCCGGCGGCGCTTTTGCGATGGGGGCGCTCGGGCTGAGCCTAGCGGACGGGGGCGCAACGTCCTGCTTCGCATTTTGCTGGCCTTCGCCTGCTGGACGGCGCCGGTCATCGGCATCATCTACATGCAGACCGGCCTGTTCAGCCCCCGCCCCGACACCTCCGAGGGCAGCATCGCGTAAACGGCGGGGACACCGGCGACCGAAGCGCCGCAGGAAAGCGCCGCGGAAGACCAAACGTTGCCGGGTCGACCGGAACAAAGGCTTCGGGGCATGCGATTCGTCTTTCGCGAAGCTGACGAAGAGGTGAGTGCGCTGCGCGCGCGCGTCCGCGCCGCCTGCCGCGGCGACGAGTCCGACGCGGTGCGGCCGCTGCTGATCGAAGCAGCACTCCCACCAACGGACGTGGACCGGGTGGAGCAGCTGGCGCGCGGGCTTGTCGCCCAGGTCCGGGCGGCGCGCAGGACCGCCGGCGGCATCGACGCTTTCCTGCATGCCTACGACCTTTCGACCAAGGAGGGCGTGGCGCTGATGTGCCTAGCCGAAGCCCTGCTCCGGGTTCCTGACCCGGAGACCGCGGAGCGGCTGATCGGGGACAAGATCGGCCTGGCGGACTGGAAGCGTCATCTCGGCGACAGCGATTCGCTGTTCGTTAACGCGTCGACCTGGGGATTGATGCTGACCGGGCAGATCGTCCGCCCCGACTCCGAATGGGGCGATGGCGCGGGCGGGCTGATCGGCCGCCTGGTCAGCCGCCTTGGCGAGCCGGTTATCCGCGAGGCGATGATCCACGCCATGCGGATCGTCGGGCAGCAGTTCGTGATGGGGCGCACGATCGAAGAGGCGCTCGAGCGCGCGCACAAATCTCGGGTGCAGGGTGAGCGATACTCGTTCGACATGCTCGGTGAGGCCGCGCTGACCGCAAGTGACGCGGCGCGCTATTTCGAGGCCTACCGCCATGCAATCGACCGTGTCGGAAAGGCCGCGCAGACGAGCGGCCCGCTTTCCGGGCCAGGCGTGTCGGTCAAGCTCTCCGCCCTGCATCCGCGCTGCGAGACGGCGCAACGCGATCGGGTACGCTGCGAGCTGGTTCCGCGATTTGTCGATCTCGCCGAGTGCGCCCGCGCCGCCGGCGTCGCGCTCACGATGGACGCCGAGGAGGCCGACCGCCTCGACCTGTCGCTCGATGTCTTCGAGGCCGCCGCCCGTACGCCGTCGCTCGCCGGATGGAACGGGCTTGGCCTCGCGGTGCAGGCCTACCAGAAGCGTGCCGTCCACGTCATCGCGTGGCTCGACGAACTGGCGCGGGACACCGGCCGGCGGATCCCGGTTCGCCTGGTCAAGGGCGCCTACTGGGACACGGAGATCAAGCGCGCCCAGGAGCGCGGCCTCGACGGGTTTCCGGTATTCACCCGCAAGGCGTCGACGGACGTGTCCTACATCGCCTGCGCCCGCCGGCTGCTGGCGCGGCCGGCCTCCTTCTACCCTCAGTTCGCAACGCACAACGCCCAGACCCTGGCGACGATGCTGGTGGTGGCAGGCGACGAACGCGAGGGTTTCGAGTTCCAGCGCCTGAACGGCATGGGCGAGGCGCTCTACCGCGAGGCGGCCGCCGATGTGGGCCGCGGCGTCTTCTGCCGCGTCTACGCGCCGGTCGGGAGCCACGAAGACCTGCTCTCCTACCTGGTCCGCCGGCTCCTGGAGAACGGCGCCAACACCTCGTTCGTCAACCGCATCACCGACGACGCCCTGCCGATCGACGCACTGGTCGAGAACCCGGTCGACGCCGTCGCGGCGGCGGATGCGGGGCCACATCCGGGCATCGCGTCGCCAGCGGCGCTGTTCGGTCCCTCGCGCCGCAATTCGGAGGGCCTCGATCTCGAAGACCCGGATACGCTTGGCCGGCTTGCCGGCGAGATGGCGGAGGCCGCCGCGGGCATGCCCTGGCGCGCGGCGCCCGGCAGCGGTGCGCCGGGCGGACGGGTCCGCAGCATCGTGAATCCGGCTGACCGGCGCAAGGTCGTCGGCGAGGTGGTCGAAGCGGAGGCCGGCCATGTCGAGGCCGCGCTCGAGGCCGCACGGCAGGCCGCGCCCGGATGGTCGGCGACGCCGGCCGGCGAACGGGCCGTCTGCCTGGAACGCGCCGCCAACCTCCTCGAGGCGAACATGGCGCAGGCCATGGCGATTGCGGTCCTCGAGGCCGGCAAGACCCTCGCCGACGGAGTCGCCGAGGTCCGCGAGGCGGTGGATTTCTGCCGCTATTATGCAAAACGGGCGCGCGCGGACTTCGCCGATCCGGCCGATCTTCCGGGGCCGACCGGCGAGACGAACCGCATCGCGTTGCACGGCCGGGGCGTCTTCGCCTGCATCTCGCCCTGGAATTTTCCGCTCGCGATCTTCTGCGGCCAGGTCGCCGCCGCACTGGCCGCCGGCAACGCGGTGATCGCCAAGCCGGCCGAGCAGACGCCGCTGATGGCGGCGTTCGCGGTGAGGCTGTTGCACCGGTCCGGGGTTCCGCCCGACGTCGTGCAACTCCTGCCCGGGACCAGGGAAGAAGTCGGTGCCCGGCTGGTCGCCGACCCGCGCCTTGCCGGAGTCGCCTTTACAGGCTCGACGGAAACCGCCCGGGCCATCAACCGCATCCTCGCCAACCGACAGGGCCCAATCGTGCCGCTCATTGCCGAGACCGGCGGCCAGAACGCCATGATCGTCGATTCGACGGCGCTGCCGGAACAGGTGACGGCGGACGTCATCCGCTCCGGGATCGCCAGCGCGGGCCAGCGCTGCTCGGCGCTGCGCGTGCTGTGCCTGCAGGAGGAGATCGCCGAGCGGGTCATCGCAATGCTCACCGGCGCTATGGCGGAACTCAGCATTGGCGATCCCGCCTTCATCGAGACCGATGTCGGCCCGGTGATCGACGAGGACGCGCGGCGTACGATCGAGGACCACATGACGAGAATGGCGGGGGAGGCACGCATCCTGTACCGCTGCGAGCTCGACGACGGCACCCGACACGGCACCTTCGTCGCGCCCGCCCTGGTCGAGATCGACCGCATGTCGGTGCTGGAGCGCGAAGTATTCGGCCCGGTACTCCACGTCCTGCGGTTCCGGCGCGACCGGCTGAACGCGCTGATCGACGAGATCGAGGCGACCGGTTACGGCCTGACGCTCGGTATCCATACCCGGATCGATTCGCTGGCCCGCCGCATCGCCGGGCGCGCCCGTGTCGGCAACATCTACGTCAACCGCAACATGATCGGCGCCGTCGTCGGCAGCCAGCCGTTCGGCGGCGAGGGACTCTCCGGGACCGGTCCGAAGGCCGGCGGTCCCCGCTACCTGCACCGCTTTGCCGTCGAGCGCACGGTCTCGACCGACACTACGGCTGCCGGCGGCAACGCCGCTCTCCTCGCGCTCGGCGATCGGCCGTGAACGGGGCGCGGGCCGCACACTGAACCGAGCAACCCGAGGCCGGCCATGAACCTGAGCGATCACGAACGGCGCGTTCTCTCCGGTGCCAACGGAACCGGGGGCGAGCGAATGGCGATGGAGTTCGTCGTCGAGACGACCCGGATGATGGGGGCGGATCGGCTGGTTCCCATCGTGTCGGGCCATATCGACGGGTGCCTCTATCGCGGCGATGCCGGGGTGCTGTACTGCGAGAAATTGGCGGACGACGGCGCCCGGGTGGCGGTCCCCGCGACCACGAATGTCGGATCGCCTGCAACGTGAACGAGGAACGGAACGATGCGCATCTTCAGTGCCGCAGAAACCCGAGACCTGCTGCCGTTCAGCGCGCTTGTCGAAGCCCTTCGGGAGATGTTCAGGGCCCGAGCGACCGCACCCTTGCGCCAACACCACACCATTCCGCTCGGCGCACAGCCCGACGCGACGCTGCTCCTGATGCCCGCGTGGAACCCGGAGGGGCTGGGCGGAGTCAAGTTCGTGAACGTCAACCCGGGAAATGCGGCTGCCGGAATGCCCGCAGTCTCCGCATCCTACCTGCTGTTCGATGCGCAGACCGGCCGGCATCTGGCAATGCTGGACGGTGGCGAGATCACCAACCGGCGGACAGCCGCTGCCGCGGCTCTGGCTGCGAGCTACCTGGCCCCCGCGGATGCGCGCCGGCTCCTCGTGGTCGGGGCCGGCCGCGTCGCCGGCAACCTGCCCGAGGCCTTTCGGGCGGTGTGCCCGATCGAGGACGTCGTCATCTGGGACATCGATGCGGGATTGGCCGAAACGCTGACGAAAAGGCTCACCGGCGCGGGGTTTCGCGCTTCGGCCGCGACGAACCTCGAGGCCGCGGTCGCAGACGCTGATATCGTCAGTTGCGCGACACTGGCGACCAAGCCGCTGATCCGGGGTGCCTGGCTGAAGGCGGGACAACATCTCGATCTGATCGGCAGCTTCACGCCCGGCATGCGCGAAGCCGACGACGACGCGATACGCCGCGCGCGCGTCTACATCGATACGGAAGCGGCTTTGAAGGAGAGCGGAGATCTCATCGCGCCGATCCGGTCCGGTGCCCTGACCGAGGAGGAGATTGCCGGCGATCTGTTCGGCCTGTGCCGGGGAACTGCCGCCGGCCGAACCGCCGGGCGGGAAATCACGCTGTTCAAGGCCACCGGAACCGCGCTTGCAGACCTGGCGGCCGCGACACTCGCCCACACGAATTCCGCGACGACCCTCGACCATCGTTAAAGCAGTTTTCGCCACGAAGCTGCCGCGGCAGTGCCGCCGGTGTCACCGCAGCGGACCGGCCATGCTGTCGGGCAGGAACATCACGGTATCGGGGAAGACGACGATCCGGAAGACCGCGAACACCATGACCAGAAACCACCGGCAGGGCGGTCGGGTGGCGCGTCACGAGGTCCAGGTCGCGGGTCAGGAGGTCCGGTTCTTCATCCCCGATGAACCCGCCTCCGAATTCTTGTTTTCAAGGCTATACGCCTGCAGGACGACGTTCGCCATTGCACGGTGTAACTGGTCGAAACAGCCGCAGGTATTGTACAAATTCATCGTCTTCTGCCGGTCGACGCAGCCACGTGCCTGACTTCGCCGAATGCGAGCCGGTCGACGTCAAGAGGTCGAGGCCAACCGGGGCTGACATCAAGAAGATCCTAGGCTAGGTCGGAAAGGGCCCGAAACGACAGAGACCGACACCCCCTCATCCGGAAATTCGGTCTCGGTGGTTGGGCGGGCAGGGTTTGAACCTACGATTTTCTGGATGTGATGTGTCCGATCCCCGTTCTCCAATCGCCGCTCCTGACGGCGAATTGTGCACAGCGATGCGATTGTACTCCGCCGCCGCCTCGGCACAGGCTCGTTGCGCGACCTCCAGGCCAGGCACTGTGCCTATCCCAGTCCCTTTGTGTTGGTGAGTCAAAAAAGACCGCTGAGCACCGGATCTTCCGAAAGGATTGGAATCGAACCCGCCCGATGGCTAAAGTCTATCGGCCACCTACTGCTCGGTCGTGCCTTTACGGGCGGATTGATGGACAGCCATGCGCTACTATGCTCTCCGGTTTGAAAGAATCTGCTTGCGAGACGATTACGCAAATGCAAGAAACAATTAGTTGGGTCTGAATTCTCAATATAAAATGTCTAAAATTCAACAGATTAATGACAAAATAGGAATAAATTATAGAAACGCGAACGCCATGTGCCATGACATTTCATGACACCCTGCGAGGCACCGGCAGCCGCCCGGACCCGAACCGTCGTCCCGACCGGCCGCTCCCCTTCCCGTCATCCCGACCGAGCGCCAGCGAGTGGAGGGAACTCAGCTCGATCTATCCGACAGGAACCCGGAGTTCGGCGCCGGGATTCCTCCACTCCGCAGTCCTGCGGACTGCTCCGGTCGGAATGACGGGAGAGGGCGAGGAGGGAGGCGATCATGACGAATCATGACATTTCATGACATCGCCGCACATCCCCCCTCACGGCCCCGTTCGAGTCCCCGCCGCCAACGGGAGGGGGATTCGGTCGGTGCCCATTTTGCAGAGGAATCCATGGGGAAGGGACTGCCGGACCTGAGGCCTGGAATTGGCCGGAAACGGAGAAACATGACGAATCATGACATTTCCTGACACATCATGACATCCGCGAACCCCTCTCCTGCCGCCCATCCGTCATCCCGGCCAGGCGGAGCGGGTCGATGGGTCCGGCTCGATCCGGCGAACGGCGTCAGGCCAGGCCGAGCGCGATGTCGGAGACGAAGGGGTTGGTCTGCCGTTCCTGCCCGAAGGTGGACGGCGGGCCGTGGCCGGGGATGAAGGCGATGTCGTCGCCGAGCGGGAACAGCTTGTTGCGGATGCTGGCGATCAGGTCGTCGTGATTGCCCATCGGGAAGTCGGTCCGGCCGATCGAGCCCTGGAACAGCACGTCGCCGACCACGGCGAAGCCGGCCGCGCGATGGACGAAGACGACATGGCCGGGCGTGTGGCCGGGGCAGTGGATCACGTCCATCGTGACGTTGCCGAAGCTGACCGTATCGCCGTCGTTCAGCCAGCGGTCCGGCTCGAATTCCCGGGCGCCGGCGAGGCCGAACATGCGGCCCTGCTCCTCCATTTGGCCGATCCAGAACATGTCGGCTTCGTGCGGGCCTTCCACCGGCACCTTCAGGCGCTCGGCCAGGTCTTTCGTGCCGCCGGCATGGTCCAGATGGCCGTGGGTGACGAGGATCTTCTCGACCGTGACGGAGCGCTCGGCGATCGCGTGCTCGATCAGCTCCAGGTCGCCGCCGGGATCGGTCACCGCGCCGCGCATGGTCTCGGTGCACCAGAGCAGCGAGCAGTTCTGCTGGAACGGCGTGACCGGAATCATCACCGCCTGGATCGGCGGTTTCGGGGCGGCGTCGGACATGGCGGGCGAGCGGGCGGGAAGGCTGTTGGCGACCGGGGCTCTTCAGATGTCGCGCGGCCCGGAGCGGCGCAAGCCCCGATCTGCCGCACGATACGCAGGATCCGGGCCGGCGCGTCAGGCCGTCCCGGTGGCCTCGCGCTCTACCGGCTCGATCCAGACCGCCGTGTCGTGGAACGCCACGCCGCCGACCGGACCGACCGCCTCGGCCGAGACAAGCTGGTTGATGCCCATGCCTTCGTCCGCCGGATCGCTGAAGCTGTCGCCCGGCCAGATGCCTTCGACGATCGCCGTGCCGGGCAACAGGCCGTCAGCGATACGCGCCGTCAGCGTGACCGCGCCCCGGCCGTTGCCGACCCGCACGCGGGCGCCGTCGGCGATGCCGTGGGCCGCGGCGTCGTCGGCAAGGATCAGGACGGTCGGCGCACCTTCCCGCCGCTGCGAGCCCCGCGTCTCGGTGAAGCTGGAATTCAGGAAGGTCCGGGCCGGCGGCGCCACCATGCGGAAGGGCCGGGCGTCGTCGGCCGCCTCGGTGACCGCCCAATGGTCGGGCAGCGCCGGCATCCCGGCATGGTAGGGGCCGACGGCCGCCCAGTCCGGCCTGAAGTGGAACTTGCCGTCCGCGGTCGGGAAGCCGTTCAGGAAATGCGCGTCCTCGAACGGATGGTTGCAGTCGATCCAGCCTTTGGCCGCCGCGGCGTCGGCGCTGCCTTTGCCCGAGCGTTGCAGCGTGGCGTCTACCAGCTCCCAAGCGCTCATGTCGAAGGCCGGGCTTTCGGCACCCAGCCGTTTGGCCAGCCCGCACACGACGTCGTGGTTGCTGCGGGTTTCGGCGAAAGGCTCCAGCACCCGCTTGCCGATGGTCAACGCCGAATGGCCCCAGCCCATGTAGAAGTCGTCGCACTCCAGGAAGGTGGTCGCCGGCAGCACGATATCGGCGTAGCGGGCGGTCGCCGTCATGAACTGCTCGTGGACGCACAGGAACAGGTCGTTCCGCGCCAGCCCGGCGCGCACCGCGCGGCTGTCCGGCGCCACCTCGGCGGAATTGGCGTTCTGGATCAGCATCGCCGTGACCGGCGGACCACCTTCCAGCGCGCCGGGCGCGCCGGTCAGCACCGGGCCGATGCGCGACTGGTCGAGCGAGCGGATCGCCGGATCGGCAAGATCGAGGCCGTGGGCAAGGGTGAGATCCAGGCCCCAGTCCTCCAGCCGGGCATAGAAGGCGCCGCCGCCCTCCTCCTGCCACGCGCCGGTGAGGGCCGGCAGGCAGCTCACGGCGTGCATGGCGACGGCGCCGTTGCGCGACCGGGTGAAGCCGAGGCCGAGGCGCAGGAAGCTCCGCCTGGTCCGGCCGTACAGGCGGGCGAAATCGATAATGTCCTGCTCCGGCAGGCCGGTAATCTCTGCCGCCCAGGCCGGCGTCCGGCTGAGGATATGGCGCTCGACTTCCGGGTCGAAGTCGGTCAGCCGGGCGAGATAGGCCCGGTCTGCCAGCCCTTCGGCCAGGATCACCTGCATCATGGCCAGCGCCAGCGCGCCGTCGGTGCCCGGGCGCAGGATCAGCGCCCGGTCGGCCGCCTGCACCGTCGGCGTGTCGTAGACGTCGACTACCACGAACTCGGCGCCGCGCTCCTTGCGGGCGCGCCGGATGTGGCTCATCAGGTTGACATGGGTGGCGACCGGATTGCCGCCCCACACGACGACCAGGTCGGATTTCGTCGCCTCGGCCGGGTCGGGGCCGGTCAGCATGCCGACGCCGGCCTTCCAGCCCGAGGACGACGGGCCGACGCAAATGGTCGAGCGCTGTTTCGAATAGCGCTTGGCGTTGCGCAGCCGGTCGAGGCCCCAGCGGCTGACGAGGCCCAGGGTGCCGCCGGAATGATAGGGCCAGACCGTCTCGCTGCCGTAGCGGGCCTCGGCGCGCAGAAAGGCCTCGGCGATCTCGTCCAGGGCGTCGTCCCAGGAAATCGGGGCGAAATTGCCCTCGCCCTTGGTGCCGGTGCGGCGCAGCGGCCGGCCCAGCCGGTCCGGGTGGTGGACGCGCTCGGCGTAGCGCGAGACCTTCTCGCACACGACGCCGGCCGTGTAGGGCAATTCCTTGTTGCCCCTGATCCGGCCGATGCGCGTCGGCGACAGGCGCTCGACTTCCAGGGCGCAGGCGCTCGGGCAATCGTGGGGGCAGGCGGAGCGGACGGTCGCGACCGCGCCGGCGGCCGGCGCCGTTGCGGTTCCGGCGGCAGGATGTGCGCTATCGAGCGGCATGAACTTCCCTTCCTCTCAGGCCCGGTTCAAACGAGCGTAGGAAGCGCGGGCCGAGGCGTCAACAAATGCGAACCGCCGGTGGTCTCCCGTTTTGAACGCTGTGCCCGGAACTACCCAACCCCGTCATTTCGACCGTAGCCCCGGACTTGATCCGGGGCGGAGTGGAGAAATCTCTCACGCGGAACGCAAGGACCAGGGCGCCATAGCGGAAAGATTTCTCCGCTTCATGGCCCTTGCGGGCCATTCCGGTCGAAATGACGGGGGAGGGAAGCAGGGAACCGGCAGGTCAGCAGGAAGGGACCGCGCCGCGGTGCGGCCGGCATCAGGCCGCTGCGGCCTCCACGCCCAGCAGGGGCAACACGTCCCGGGTCAGCCGCTCGACGGTCTCGCGCTCCCGTTCGGCGGATATGCTCGTGAAGCGCGCGATGAAGGCGGTTTCGGTGAAGCCCAGATCGCGATAGGCGGCGATCTTTTCCGCCGCCCGGTCCGCCGTCGTCATGAGGCAGCGTTCGCGGAACAGGGTGGTCAGGTCGTCGATCCCGGTGCTGCCGGTGAGCGCCGCCTCGCTGGCGGCGAAATCCCGGTTCCAGGTGTCGCCCGCCAGCACCTTGCCGAAGGCGGCGACATGCTCCTGCACCGCGGGCTGGCCGATCGCCACGGCCTCCTCCTCGGTATCGGCAATCACGGTCAGCAGGGCGACCATGGCCTTGCGCCCGCCCGGTCCGGGGCTCACGTCGGGATGGCCCGCGCCGGCGAGCGCGTTGCGGTACCAGCGCAATTTCTGCGTCAGGCTCTCCAGGCTCATCGGATACTGGTTCATCATCAGGTTGTAGCCGCGCCGGCCGGCCGCCTCGAAACTGTTGCGGTCGTTCGACGCCGCGATCCACACCGAAGGCGCGGGCTGAACCGGCGCCGGCCAAGGCTCGACCGTGTCGAACGACCAGAAGCGGCCGGCGTGTGCGAAAGGCTCTCTGGCCCAGAATTTCTCGATGACCTCCAGGCCCTCGTACATCCGCTCGGCGCTTTCCTCCCTTGTCACGCCGAAGGCTGCGAATTCGTGGGGCACGAAGCCGCGGGACAGGCCGATCTCGGCCCGGCCGCCGGAAAACTGGTCGAGCGAGGCCAGGTCTTCGGCGACCTGGAGCGGATGGCGCAGCGGCAGCAGAGAGACGGCCGTGCCCAGCCGAATCTGCCTTGTCTCGCGGGCGAGGGCAGTCAGGTAGAGCGCCGGGTTGGGCACCGCACCGCCGTAATAGTGGAAGTGGTGTTCGGTCGTCCGGTAGCTGCGCCAGCCGAGATCGTCCGCCAGCTTCACCGAGCCGATCAACTCCTCGTAGAACCGGTTCAGCGTCACCGGATAGGCGCTGCGCCAGGTCGGCAGGTGAAACAGGCAGAAGTCCAAGGTTCCGGCTTTCCCAATAAGGCGCTGTCGACGGTCTGCAATCGCATCCGACCATGCCCGGTGCCGGTGCGGCAGGTCAAACCCGTTATGCAGGTCCGTGTTTCGAGTCAGTATTTCCCTTGGGCGGCGGAGGCAGCGGCGCTATCGTCGTGGGACAACGTCGTTTCAGGGAGGAGACCGCGGCATGGTCACTGTGTGGGGCCGCAAGAATTCGCTCAATGTGCAGAAGGCGATCTGGGCGCTCGACGAAGCGGGCGTGCCGTTCGACCGGATCGACGCCGGCCTCGAGTTCGGCCAGCTCGATACGGAGAGTTACGGCCGGCTCAATCCCAACCGCCGCGTTCCGACCCTGATCGACGGCGATACCGTTGTCTGGGAATCGAACGCCGTCGTGCGCTACGTGGCCGCGAAATGGAGCGAGGGCGACCTGTGGCCGACCGACCTCGCCGAGCGGGCGGCGGCGGACATGTGGATGGACTGGATGCAGACCACCGTCATCGGGGCGTTGATCCCGGTGTTCTTCGGGCTGGTGCGCACGCCGCCGGACCAGCGCGACATGGGCCTGATCACCGAGAAAGCCATCGAGTCCGGCCACGTCTTCCAGATTCTCGATGCCGCTCTGGCGCGCCGGGACTATATTGCCGGCAGCCGTTTCACCATGGGCGATATCCCGATCGGGGCGGCAACCTGGCGCTATCTCAACCTGCATATCGAGCGGCCCGAACTGCTCCATATCGCCGACTGGATGGACCGGCTAGAGAAACGCCCGGCCTTCCGGAAACACATCATGCTGCCGCTCTCCTGAGCGCGGGTGCGTCGGTCCCGGCTGGAAAACCGGCAAGGAGACAGGAATGGCGGATATTCATCGCGATTGCCGTGGCCTTGCGCTGACGGCCGCATCGCCCGAGGCGGTCGAGGCATGGGACCGCACGGTGCGCAGCTATCTCGGCATGCGGCGCGACACCGGCGACCGGCTGAAGGAGGCCTACGCCGCCGATGCCGACATGGCGATGGCGCACTGCCTGCGCGGCTATTTCATGCTGCTGTTCAGCGAGGCGGGCCGCTGGTCGGCCGGACGCAAATCCCTGGCGAAAGCGCAGCAGGCCGCGGCCGACCGCCCGGTCACCGGGCGCGAATCCGCCCATATCGCGGCGCTCGAACGCTGGGCCGACGGCGACATGGCGGGCGCGACTGCCCTGTGGGACGGCATCCTGACCGACCATCCGCTCGATCTTCTCGCGATGCGGCTGGCGCACTACACGCATTTCTACAGCGGCGACAGCACCGCCATGCGCGATTCGCTCGCCCGGATCATGCATGCCTGGGACCCGACGGTGCCGGACTACGGCTTCGTCGCCGGCTGCTACGCTTTCGCGCTGGAAGAGGACGGCGACTATGCCCGCGCCGAGCAGCGCGGCCGGGAGGCCGTCGGCATCAACCCGGACGATCCCTGGGGCACCCATGCCGTTGCCCATGTCATGGAGATGCAAGGCCGGCAGGCCGAAGGCATCGCCTGGCTGTCGGGCCTCGAACCGCACTGGAGCCAGGTCCAGAATTTCCGCTTCCACCTCTGGTGGCACCGGGCGCTGTTCCATTTCGAACTCGGCGACTTCGACGCGGTGCTCGACCTTTACGACCGCGGCGTGCGCGAGGAGGAATCGGCCGACTATCTCGACCTGACCAACGCGGTGGCGCTGTTGTGGCGCCTCGAATCGGAGGGCGTCGATGTCGGCGACCGCTGGGCCGAAGTGGCGGGCCACTGCGCCGAGCACGCGACCGACCTGCTGCTCGCCTTCGTCGATGCCCACTATGCCGTCGCCATCGCCCGGACCGGCGACAGCACAGCGGTGGCGGCCCATCGGGCGGGTATCGGAGAAGCGGCCCGGGCCGACGGCAGCCAGGCGCCGGTCTACCGGGATGTCGCGGCTCCTTTGTGCGAGGCTGCGGCGGCTTACTACACCGGCGACTACGGCCGCGCTGCCGACCTGCTGGACGGCGTGCGCTACGAGCTGCGGCGGATCGGCGGCAGCCACGCCCAGCGCGACCTGTTCGTCCAGATGCAGATCGAGGCTACGATCCGCGCGGGACGGACGGCGCGGGCGAAGGCGCTGATCGCCGAGCGCGCCGAACGCCGCCCGACCAGCGCCTGGACCCGCCGCCGCTTCGCCGCCCTGTTCGACGAGAGCGATGGCCCGGCCGGGCAGAGGGCGGGTGCGCCGGCACAGGGTTAGCGATTTCGACCGGCACATTGGGCGGGCAGGTCGCGACCCCGTTTCGACCTTGTCGAGCCGGAAACCGATTTGCCGCTGCGGGTGCCTGTTCCGGGTTCCGTCCCCGACTGGGAGAACCGTCGGGGGGTCAAGGGGTATTATCCCGCGCCCGGCGCGATGCGGCGGTAGCTCAGGGCCTCGGCGATGTGGAGGCGACCGACGGCGCCGGCCCCGTCCATATCCGCCAGAGTTCGCGCGACGCGCAGGACCCGGTGATAGCCGCGGGCGCTGAGCCGCAGTTTCCCGGCCGCCTCCGTGAGTAAGGCCCGGCCACTTGCATCCAGCCCGGCAGCCTCCTCCAGCAGGTCGCCGTCGGCTTCGGCATTGGTCCGGATGCCCTGCCCGGCATAACGCGCCTTCTGGCCAGCGCGCGCGGCAGCCACCCGCTGCGCCACGTCCGTGCTGCTCTCGCGCGGCGGCGGCAGAGACAGATCGGCGGCGCTCACCGCCGGAACGTCGACATGCAGGTCGATCCGGTCGAACATCGGGCCGGAGATCCGCGTCTGGTATTCCCGGGCGCAGCGCGGCGCGCGCGAACAGGCAAGCGCCGGATCGTCGAGGTGGCCGCAACGGCAGGGGTTCATCGCGGCTATGAGCTGGAAGCGCGCCGGATAGGTGACATGATGGTTGGCGCGCGCCACGACCGCCCGGCCCGATTCGACCGGCTGGCGCAGCGCCTCCAGGGTCTGGCGGTTGAATTCCGGCAGTTCGTCGAGGAACAGCACGCCGAGATGGGCGAGCGAGGCTTCGCCCGGCCTGGCGCGCAGGCCGCCGCCGACCAGGGCGGGCAGCGACGCCGAATGGTGCGGGTCGCGGAACGGCCGGCGCCTTGTGATGCGGCCGTTCTCCAGCATGCCGGCGACCGAGTGGATCATGCTGACCTCGAGCGCCTCGGCGGCGTCGAGCGGCGGCAGGATGCCGGGCAGGCGCGCCGCCAGCATCGACTTGCCGGAGCCGGGCGGGCCGATCATCAGCAGGTTGTGGCCGCCCGCCGCAGCGATTTCCAGCGCACGCTTGGCGGTCTCCTGCCCCTTGATATCGGCAAGGTCCGGATAGCGGCCGTCGTCGTCTGCCAGCGCCGGCGCGGGCGGACTCAGCACCTGGGTGCCCTTGAAATGGTTAACCAGGGCGATCAGCGAACGCGGTGCGAGCACATCCAGATCGCCGGCCCAGGCCGCCTCGCCGCCGCAGGCCGCCGGGCAGACGATGCCGCGCCGTCCCTCGCCGACCGCCGCCATCGCCGCAGGCAATACACCGGCGACCGGGGCGATCTGGCCGTCCAGCGCCAGTTCGCCGACCACCGTGTAGCCGTCCAGCGCATCGGCCGGCAGGGCGCCCATCGCCATCAGCATGCCGACTGCGATCGGCAGGTCGAAATGGCTGCCTTCCTTCAGCACGTCGGCCGGCGCCAGGTTCACGGTGATCCGCTTGGCCGGGAGCGCAAGACCCAGCGCGCTCAGCGCACTGCGCACCCGTTCCTGGGATTCGCCCACGGCCTTGTCCGGCAGCCCGACGATCTTGTAGGCGACCATGCCGCTGGAAATCTGCACCTGGACATCGATGTCCAGCACGTCGATTCCGTGAAAGGCAATCGTTTTAACCCGCGCAACCATGAACCGGCGATAGCAGAGCGGCCCTGGAACGGCAATTTATTCGTTTATCCTGTCCGGTTCGCAGGCCGGTTGACCCGCCGTGTGCGGCCGCTAAGGTCCGCCTCGAATGACAATTTCCAAACCGGGGGACAACCGCCATGCGCGTCATGCAGATCGAGGGGGACTGGGGCCTCGACAATATCCGGCTGGCCGAACGGCCCGATCCGGTGCCCGGTCCGGGCGAGATCGTCGTGCGGATGCAGGCGGTGTCCATCAACTACCGCGATACGGTCATGGTCAACCGCGGCTACGGCCGTCGCTCCGGCGAGCTGCCTCTGGTGCCGTTGTCCGACGGTGCGGGGACGGTCGAAGCGGTCGGCGAGGGCGTCGGCCGGGTCGCGCTCGGCGATCTGGTCTGCCCGATCTTCGGCCAGAACTGGATCGACGGCACGTTCCGGGAAGAATGCTGGGGCGGCACGCTGGGCGGCCCCAACGACGGCACCGTGCAGGAGAAGATGCTCCTCTCCGAGAACGGCGTCGTCAAGGCGCCGGCGCACATGACGGCGGTTGAGGCGGCGACGCTGCCGTGTGCCGCCGTGACCGCGTGGAACGCCGTTGTCGAACAAGGGCAGGTCAGGGCCGGCGATGCCGTTCTGGTCCAGGGTACCGGCGGCGTTTCCCTGTTCGCCCTGCAGTTCGCCAAGATGCACGGGGCGGAAGTGGTCGCGACCTCTTCGAGCGACGACAAGCTGTCGAAAGCGGAGGCGCTGGGCGCCGATTACCTGATCAACTACCGCAGAACGCCGGATTGGGGGAAGGCGGCGCGGTCGATGCTGGGCCGCGGCGTCGACCATATCGTCGAGGTCGGCGGCGGCGGCACGTTGGAGCAGTCGCTGCGGGCGGTGCGGCCGGGCGGCACGATCAGCCTGATCGGCGTGCTTTCGGGCGCGGCGGGCACGCTCAATCTCGGTCCGGTCGTCACCCAGAATGTCCGGCTCCAGGGCGTGACGGTCGGCAGCCGGACCATGTTCGAGGCGATGAACCGGGCACTCGCCCTGTTCGGCACGCGGCCGGCGGTGGACGAAGCGCACGGATTTGCCTTCGAGGATGTCGCCGAGGCCCTGCGCGCCTTCCCCGAAGGCCGCCATTTCGGCAAGGTGTGCGGAGCCGGCTGGGGCGCTTGATCCGGCGGCGCGGCAGCCTCAGCGGGACCGGGCCGGGCCGCCTTCGCCGGCGGCGCCCTCGGCCGGCGCAGCGGTCAGCTGCAGGAACAGGTCTTCGAGATCGCTTTCGTGGGTCGACAGATCGACGATAGTGAGGCCGTTCTCGCGCACGTCGTTGATAAGATCGCGAAACCGCGTCCGGCTCGGGCGGTAGCGGATGATCAGCCGGCGCGGCGGGATGAGTTCGGCACTGTAATGCGCCAGCCCCGCCGGCAGCTCGCTTAGCCGCTCGCCCAACAGGAACGTGACTTCCTTGCGGTCCACCCGCTCGAGCAGCGCCTCTGTGGTGTCGCAGGCGATGACCTCGCCATGATTGATAAAGGCGATCCGGTCGCACAGTTCCTGCGCTTCCGCGAGATAATGGGTCGTCAGCAGAATGGTCGTGCCCGACCGGTTCAGGGCCCGGATCTGGCTCCACAACTGCTGGCGCAATTCGACGTCGACGCCGGCGGTCGGTTCATCCAGCACCAGCACCGGCGGCTTGTGGACCATTGCCTTGGCGACCATAAGCCGCCGCCGCATGCCGCCGGAAAGGGTGCGCGAGTAGTTTTCGGCCTTGTCGCTCAGCTGGACGGCCGCGAGCAATTCCTCGGTTATCCGTTCGCGCGCCGGCACCCCGTAGAGACCGGCCTGGAAATCCAGCAGTTCGCGCGGCGTGAAAAAGGCGTCGATGTTCAACTCCTGCGGCACCACGCCGATCGCGGCGCGCGACCGGCGCGGATGGCGGTCGATATCGATGCCCCAGATCGAAGCCGATCCGGCGGTCTTGTTGACCAGGCCTGCCAGGATGTTGATCAGGGTCGATTTGCCGGCCCCGTTCGGCCCGAGCAGTCCGAAGACGGACCCTTTGGGAATATCGAGGTCGATTCCCTTCAGCGCCCGGCTCGGGGCGAAATTCTTCGAGCCGCAATAGGTCTTGGCGAGGCCGCGGACCCGGACGGCGGGTACGATGTCGTCCGGCAGCGCGGCCGCGGCGGAGGAAGCGTCGGGCATGGCGGGAAAGTGGTGCGGCGGCGGGGTGCGTGCAAGGGATGGCACGCGGCGCTGGCACGGCCTCCGGGCGCCTGCCGAACGCCTGTCCGACGGCAGCGCGATGCGCTATTCGCGGCGCAGAATCCGGTCGACCAGGAGGCTCGCCCACCACTGGCTCATGAAATCGGCCTTCAGGGCGGCGGGATCGTAATCTTCCTCGATCCAGCGGCGGAACCCCTGCCCGCCGGTGTCCCGGACATAGCGCTCGAAGAAGAAATCCAGAATGCCGGTCTTGGCCTGGCGGAAATGCCCGTGGCGCAGGCTGAGCTGCCGTTGCGCCAGCCCGATCGGCTGCTCTTCGACGCCGTGCAGGAAGGCGGCGGCGAACAGGCCGGCCCGGTCGGCCCCGGTCTTGCAGTGAGCGAGAATCGGGTAGTCCAGCCCGCCGGCCATATCGAGCAGTTGCAGCAGCCGGTCCCTGGGCGGCGCGCCGCGGGAGTCGAGCCGGAAATCGATGTGGGCGAGACCGAGCTCCCGGCATACGGCGATTTCCTGGCCGTAGGTGGAAAAGGGATGCCGGCCGCGCAAGTTGATCACCGTCCTGAGCCCGTGGCGGCGGGTCCAGCGGCGCAACTGGGCCGGCGTCGGCTGGCCGGAACGGAACAGGCGCGGCGACACGCGATGGAACCGGTTGAAGACCAGACGGAACACCGCATGGTCGCGCAACAGGGCGTCAGTTGCCGCGCCGAGCGCCGTAGCGGGTTTCCCGGGGGCACGGCCCGTCGGTTCGTGGGTCAAGAGCCGGTCCTGTCCTGTCCGGCGTCTTCGGCCGCGCTGCGGCGTGCGACCAGAATGCTGTAGCCCAGGCCGGTGAACAGCATGATGAGGCCGTAAACGGCGCTTGGGATGGCGAAGCGGACATCGTTGAGCAGTGTGGTCCCGACGACGATGCCCAGCGTCGCATTCTGGAAGCCGCATTCGATGGTGACGGCGATCCGCTGCGGCCTTTTGAGGCGCAGGCCGGTCGCGATGCCGTGGGCGATCGCCAGCATCAGCAGGTTGAAGACCAGGCAGACCAGCCCGGCCTGGGCGAAGAAGGGAAGGATGTCTTCGCGCGACGAGATCAGGCCGGCGATCACGACCAGGATGAACACAACAGTCGACAGCAACCGGGTGTGGCCTCCGGCCCATTCGGCGAAGGCCGGCGCGAGCCGGCGCACCCGCATGCCGAGGGCCGTCGGCACCACGACGATGGCGGTGATCTTCAGCACGGTCTCCAGTACCGGCAGGGGCGGTGCGTCCTGTCCCAGGAAATGGGTCAGGCTGTTGCCGACGATGAGCGGCACGGTCAGGACGGCGAGCAGGCTGATTACCGCGGTGAGCGAGATCGAGAGCGCAACGTCGCCCCGGGCGATCAGGGTCATCAGATTGGAGGTCGTCCCGCCCGGGCAGGACGCGAGGATCATCAGGCCAACCGCCAGGATCGCGGCCATCGGCCAGACCGACGCCAGTGCGAAGGCGGCCGCCGGCAGCACGATCAGCTGCAGCCCGGCGCCCGCGAGGAAGTCCTTCGGCTGGGCGAACACCCGGGCGAAATCGCGTCCCGTCAGGCCCAGCCCCATGGCGAACATGATCAGCGCCAGCGCCAGCGGCAGGATCACATTGGTTATAACGCCCACGAGACTCCTCCCGGTCCGGGACCGGACCTCTCTATGGAACCGTTACAGCGGCGTCGCGGCGGAACTGTCTTCCCCTACTCCCGGAAGGACGGATCGCGCCGGTCGAGCATACGCAGCAGCGCCGGCCAGGCCATGGTGTTGGAAAGCATGGCGAAATACTCGTCATTGTCCCCCTGACGCGCGGTCCTTTCGATAATTTCCTCACTTGGCGGGTGGATCTCGGCGCCGGTCGAAAGCGTCCGCACCTGCATCGAACAGGCACGCTCGAGGAAATACATGCGCTGGAACGCTTCGGCGACGGTTGCGCCACAGGTCAGCGTTCCGTGATTCCACAGCAGCATGTAGTTCCGGTCGCCCAGGTCCTTTTGCAGGCGCGGCCGTTCGTCGAGATCGACCGCGACGCCTTCATATTCGTGCCAGGCGATCAGGTCGCGGATCAGCAGCGCAGTCTGGTTGAGCGGCAGCAGGCCGCGGCTGTCGGTCGACACCGCCATGCCGTCCAGCGTGTGGAGATGGATGACGCAGCGGGCATCCTCCCGCGCCTCGTGGACCGCGCTGTGGATGGTGAATCCGGCCTTGTTGACGCCGTAGTCGCTCTCCATGACAAGCTCGCCGTCCATGTCGATCTTGATCAGGCTGGAGGCGGTGATCTCCTCGAACATCATCCCGTAGGGGTTGATCAGGAAATAATGTTCCGGACCGGGTACCCGGGCGGAGATATGGGTGTAGATCAGGTCGTCCCAACCGTAATGGGCGACCAGCCGATAGGCGGCGGCAAGATCGACGCGAACGGCCCATTCCTCGTCGGATACCCGGTTGCGGACGTTGCCGAAGGGGCGGATGGCCGTAACGGTGGTCATGCTCATTCTCCGGTCGGGCGGTCAGCCGGATCTCCAAGGTCTTCGATCGGCGCGCCCAGCGACTGCATCAGCGGAACGAAGCCTGGAAAGCTGGTGCCGATCATAGCCGTATCGTCCACGGCCACGCCATCCCTGCTGGCGAGGCCGAGAACCAGGAAACTCATGGCGATGCGGTGGTCGTGCATCGTGGCGACCGGATTGTCCGGGCCGGTGCCGGCGACGGGCCGTCCACCGGAGCCGTCGATCTCCATCCAGTCGTCGCCGCTCCGCACGGATACGCCGCAGCGGGCGAGGCCGTCCGCGGTAGCGGCCAGGCGGTCGCTTTCCTTGACGCGCAACTCGCCGATCCCGTCGAACCGGCTGGTGCCGTTCGCCAGCGCGGCCGCCACGGCAAGGACCGGATATTCATCGATCATCGAGGCCGCGCGCCCCTCCGGCACCGCGGCGGCGTTCAGCGCGCCCGCCTCCGCCACAAGGTCGCCGACCGGCTCGCCGGAAACCTCGCGCCGGTTCTCGATGGCAAGGTTGGCACCCATCTCGGCAAGGGTATCGTACAGGCCGGCGCGCAGCGGATTGAGGCAAACGCCGCGAACGGTTACGGCGCCGCTGCCTGCCAGCAGGGCCGCGACCAACGGGTAGGCGGCCGACGACGGATCGGCCGGCACCCGAAGATCGGCGGCGGAATATTCCTGCCAGCCGTCGACCGTATAGCGCGTTCCGGTTCTTCCGTGCGCCGAGGATATCCTGCAGCCGAAATGGCGCATCATGCGGAAGGTATGGTCGCGCGTCGGCGCGGTTTCGATCACCGAAGTCTCGCCCATTGTGTTGAGGCCGGCCAACAGCACGGCCGAGCTGACCTGGGCCGACGCGACGGGCAGGGCGTACACGATGGGAACCGGCGCCCGCGCGCCCCAGACAGTCAGCGGCAACCTGCCGCCTTCGGCGCAGTCGAAACGCGCGCCCACTTGCGACAGCGGTTCGGTCACCCGCGCCATCGGCCGCCGGCACAGCGAGGTGTCGCCGGTCATCACGGCGCGCAGGTCGTGGCTCGCAAGTATGCCGAGCAGCAACCGAGCTGCGGTGCCCGCGTTGCCCATGTCCAGGACCGAATCCGGCGCAACCAGCCCGCCGATGCCGACGCCGTCGATTGTCCAGGCGCCGTCCGGCTGCCGCGCCACCGTCACGCCCAGATGGTGCAGGGCGTTCGCTGTGGCCAGCACATCCGCGCCTTCCAGCAGGCCGGTGACCCGCGTCCGGCCGACGGCAAGTGCGCCAAGCATCAGGGCGCGGTGCGAGATCGACTTGTCGCCGGGCAGCGCCGCCACGCCGTCGAGCCGCGCGGCGGGCCGGGCGATGGCCGGGCGGGCCGCACTGTCGGAATATTCGGGCGGGGCAGCGGACATCGGGTGGCGATCGGGCGGGGGCTCGGTGGGCGGTGCGGTTGGACATTTGGCCGGGCCGGTGAAGCGGCCGGGCCGTATTGGACGGGCAATTCGGGTCTTGACGGCGGGCGCCTCTCTACCACATAGCCGCCTCACCAGAATTTCGCACGGCGCAGGTTGCCGCCGCCCGGCACTCCTGCCGAAAGAATGCGCACAGGATTCTCGCCACGACCCGGAGACCTGCCTTGGCTGACGCCGACCTCGGACAGAAACGCGCCTGCCCTTCGTGCAGCGGCAAATTCTACGATCTCTTGAAAGTGCCGGCAGAGTGCCCCTATTGCGGCGCGGTGTTCAACCCGGACGACCTGATACGCGGCCGCAACCGGAAGCCGCCGACGCAGGAAGACACCAAGGAGAAGGACGCCGAAAAGCCGGCTGGCGACAGTGAAGCGGGCGACGACGAAGTGACGCTGCCGGAAGAACTCGAAGATGTCAGTGTCGACGGCGACGGGGACGACGACGATGACGTTCTTGAGGATGCGTCGGACCTGGGCGAGGACGAATCCGACCTAGACGAGGTCATGGAGCATGTCGAGAAGCCCGAGAAGGAAGGCTGATCGGCGCTGAGCCGGGATCGTCTCAGGGATAGAGCACGTCCGTGCGCCAGCTTTTGCCCTCGCGGCGGTAAACCAGGCGGTCGTGCAGGCGGAACTGCCCGTCTTTCCAGAACTCGAAACAGCGCGGAACCAGCCGGAACCCGCTCCAGTGGGGCGGCCGGGCGACCTTGCCGACGGCAAATTTCGCGGTGAAGGCGCCGACCCGCTTCAGCAACTCGGCCTTGCCCGCCATCGGTCGCGATTGCTGCGAGGCCCAGGCGCCGATCTGGCTGCCCCGGGCCCGGCTGGCGAAATAGGCGTCGGCTTCCTCGTCGCTCACGGTCTCGACCGTCCCTTCGACTCGGACCTGGCGGCGCAGCGACTTCCAGTGGAAGCACAGCGCGGCCTGGGGATGGGCCAGCAGCTCGGCGCCCTTGCGGCTCTCGAAATTGGTGTAGAAGACGAAGCCGCCGATATCCGCGCCCTTCAGCAGCACCATCCGGACCGACGGCATGCCGTCCGCGCCGACGGTGGCCAGCGCCATCGCATTGGCGTCGTTCGGCTCCGTTTCGCCCGCTTCGGCAAACCAGGCGTGGAACAGGTCGATCGGTTCGTCGGTCGGCTCGATGCTCATGGCGGATACTATAGGCCGATCCGCACCTCCGGGGATACCGGTGGGAAAGCCCGGGGAACGCCGCGGCGGACGGGTGACTGCCTCCCGCGTGTTTTCCGGCGACGGTTATCGGCGCTTCCTGCGTACAGCAAATCAAACAGGCAGCGGACCGCGGATGCCGTGCGGTTCGCGCAGCCTGCCGGATTCGCTTGGAAAACGGGAGATCGAACGGTGCGCAACACGTTTCTGGCCGTTGGTTTGAGCGCTGCCCTCGTCCTTGCGGGCTGCACGGCGAACAAGGAAATGGCCGGGGCGGCGGGCGGCGCCGTGATCGGTGGACTCGCCGGAGCGGCGCTGGCCCGCAAGGGCGACACGAGCGGCCGCCTGGCCGGCGCGGCGATCGGCGGACTGGTCGGCGGCTTTATCGGCAGCCGGATCGGCGCCGCGCTCGACCGCAAGGACCGCGAAATGGCGGATTCGAACGCCCAGGAAGCGATGGAGCGGGGCAGGACCGGCCGGCGGCATGGCTGGCGCAACAAGCGTTCGGGCAACCGCGGGTTCGTCACCCCGACCTCGCCGCCGTACCGGTTCAAGGACCGCCGGGGCAGGGTCTGGCGCTGCCGCAATTTCACCGAGACGACGGAACTCTCCGACGGCCGGACGGAAACCGTAGAAGGCCGCCGCTGCCGGACGAAGGGACGCCCCTGGTCGGTCGTCGCCACCTGAACCGGGTGCGTTTGCCGCGATAGCCGCCCGGCCCGCCGGGAGCCGGTTATCCGGGCCCTTCCGGTTTCGCCGACTCGTTCGACCCGCCGGTTCCGCCGGCGCCGAACAGATCGCGCAGCGATACGTCCAGCGCGGACCGTTGCGCCGTTTCCGAGCGCGCAATCAGGCCGTCCAGCCGGTCCGTCCAGACTGCCTCTTCTTCCAGCTCGCCCAGTCCGGGCCGGATGGTGATTCCGAGGTCGCGGGCGATCTCGTAGACGGTCAGCGCGGCCGGATCCCGCGACAGAATCCAGGCGTCCTCGTTGGAGCGCGCGACGTAGTGCAGGGCTTCGAGCTGCTCGAGCAACGGCTCCAGCAGTTCGGCGGAATCGGGCAGCGGGTCGAGCAGCGTCTCGGTATCGACCGGCCGGCCGGTCTCGCCGGCGCGGTAGAGCCCGTGCAGGATGACCATCGCCTGGACGAGCCGTCGCGTCATGCGGCCCTCGCCGGGCGGCCCGTGGCGCTGCAGGGCCAGCCATTCGGGCAGCGCCGCTGCGGTCTGCGCCCCGAACAGGACCGCGCACCACACCAGATACATCCAGATCAGCAGCAGCGGGATGTAGGACAGCGCGCCATACAGCGTTTCGTAGGACGGGAAAGCGCGGAAATAGAGGGAAAAGCCCCATTTCAGCCCGTCGTAGAGCAGCAGCGCGACCAGCGCGCCGAGCGCGGCGTAGCCAAGCCGGACCTTGCGGTAGGGAATGACCATGTAGGCCACGGCGAAGGACCCGAAGAGCAGCAGCGGCGGCAGCCAGCTGACGGCGGTGCTCTGGATCCAGTTGCCCTCCGCGATGCCCAGATTGGCCTGCGCGAACAGGTAGGTGGAGATCGCGATACTGCCGCCGGCGAGCAGCGGCGTGACCGTGAGCACCGCCCAGTACATGGTCATGCGCTGGACCAGCGGCCGGACCTCCGGCTGGCGCCAGATGCGGTTGAACCAGGTATCGACCGTATCGAGCAGAATGACCGCCGTGACCGCCAGCGCGACTGTGCCGACCGCGGTCAACTCCCGCGTGTTGCGCAGGAACAGGTCGAACTGGCCGCGCACCGCCTCGACATTCTGCGGCAGGAATATCTCGAGGATGAAGGCCAGCAGGTCGGACCGGATCCGGTCGAACACCGGGAAGGCGGCCAGGATCGAGAAGCCGATGGCGGCCAGCGGCACGACGGCGAGCAGGGTGGTGTAGCTGAGCGAGGCCGCTGCGCTGAAATTGTGGTCCTTCCAGAAACGCAGGCAGAGATAGGCGCAGAAATCGCCCGCGGCCCGAAGCACCCGCCCTGCGGCGGCGCCCCGGTTTTCGTTGCGGCTTTCGCTGCTGGCTCCGGCTTCCGTCATGCCCGGCGCGCTGGTTCTCCCCGATTGGACCGGCAAGCGACCATACCCCGCTTCGCCGGCCGTGTCGCGCAATCGAGCGCCTGCCGATAGAACGCCCTCCGATTGACCGCCCTTTGATTGACCGCCCTCTGATTGACCGCCCTCCGATTGACCGGTGGTCCGCGCGGTGTAGGATGCACCCGCTTTTCGGCAGCATGGACGAATTCGCTACATGACCGCACAAGCGGGACTTATGGCCGGCAGGCGCGGCCTCGTTATGGGCGTCGCCAACGACCGGTCGATCGCCTGGGGTATCGCCCGGGCCGTGGCGGACCAGGGCGCGGAACTGGCCTTCACCTTCCAGGGCGAGGCGCTCGAACGCCGCGTGCGCCCGCTCGCGGAAAGCGTCGGCGCGACGCTCGTCCTGCCCTGCGACGTCACCGAGGATGAGTCCCTCGATTCGACCTTCGCGGCGGTCGAGCGTGCCTGGGGCCGCCTCGATTTCGTCGTCCACGCCATCGCCTACGCCGACAAGGACGAGCTGAAGGGCAAGTATCTCCAGACCTCGAAGGACAATTTCGTCCGCTCGATGCTGGTCTCCTGCTATTCCTTCACCGACGTCTGCCGCCGCGCCGCCGCCATGATGAACGACGGCGGCAGCCTGCTCACGCTGACCTACTACGGCGCCGAGCGGGTCATGCCGCACTACAACGTGATGGGCGTCGCCAAGGCGGCGCTGGAGGCGAGCGTGAAATATCTCGCCGTCGACCTCGGCGACCGGGGCATCAGGGTCAACGCCATCTCGGCCGGGCCGATCAAGACGCTGGCGGCCTCGGGCATTGGCGACTTCCGCTATATCCTGAAATGGAACGCCGACAACGCGCCGCTGCGCCGCAACGTGACCACCGACCAGGTCGGCGGCGCCGGCCTGTATCTGCTTTCCGGCCTGTCGACCGGCGTGACCGGCGAGGTCCATCATGTCGACAGCGGCTATCACGTCGTCGGCATGAAGGCGATCGACGCGCCCGACCTGATCGCCGAAGCGCGCGGGACGGACTGACCATGCCCGGCAACGCCTTCGGCACGGCGTTCCGGTTCACCACCTGGGGCGAGAGCCACGGGCCCGCCATCGGCGGCGTGGTCGACGGCGTGCCGCCGCGCCTGCCGCTGACCGAGGACGATATCCAGCCCTGGCTCGACAGGCGCCGGCCGGGCGGGTCGAAATTCGTCACCCAGCGCAAGGAGCCGGACAAGGTGCGCATCCTCTCCGGCACCTTCGAGGGGCTGACCACCGGCACGCCGGTCAGCCTGATCGTCGAGAATGTCGACCAGCGCCCGCGGGACTATGCCGAGGTCAAGGACCTGTTCCGGCCCGGCCACGCCGATTTCACCTACTGGAAGAAATACGGCATCCGCGACTATCGCGGCAGCGGCCGGGCCTCGGCGCGCGAAACCGCCATGCGGGTCGCCGCCGGTGCGGTCGCCCGGCAGGTCCTGAAGGCGGCCTGGGGCGGCGCCTTCCGCATCCGCGGCGCGATGGTGAAGATGGGATCGCTGGACATCGACCGCGCGCGCTGGGACTGGGACATCGTCGCCGACAACCCCTTCTGGTGCCCGGACGCGGCGGCCGTGCCCGAGTGGGAGCGCTTCCTGAGCGACGTGCGCAAGGCCGGCTCCTCGGCCGGGGCGGTGCTGGAAATCCACGGCGAGGGCGTGCCCGCCGGCCTGGGCGAGCCGGTCTACGACAAGATGGACGCCGACCTCGCCAAGGCGATGATGTCGATCAACGCGGTCAAGGCGGTCGAGATCGGCGACGGCTTCGCCGGCGCGGCGCTGCCCGGCGAGGACGCCCACGACACCATGCATATGGAAGACGGCGCCATGGTGTTCGACAGCAACCGGGCCGGCGGCACGCTGGGCGGCATCACCAACGGCGAACCGCTGGTCGTGCGATTCGCCGTCAAGCCGACCTCGTCGCTGCCCCTGCCGCGGCCCACCGTCACGGTCGCCGGCGAGGACGCCACCGCCGTCACGAAGGGCCGGCACGATCCCTGCGTCGGCATTCGCGCGGTGCCGATCGGCGAGGCCATGATGGCCTGCGTCCTCGCCGACCACTGGCTGCGCCACCTGGGGCAACAGGGGCGGTAGCCGCCTGCGGGTGTCATGATGTGTCATGTTTTGTCATGATTCGTCATGTTTCTCCGTTTCCGGCCAAATTCCGGGCCTCAGGTCCGGCGACGCCCGCGCGTTGGATTCCTCTGCAAAAGGGGCGCTGACCGAATCCCCCTCCCCTTGGGGGAGGGGTTGCCCGCCGCCGCATACCCCTCCCCCTAACCCCCTCCCCCAAGGGGAGGGGGAACTCGAACGGGGTCCTTGAAGGGGATGTGCGGCGATGTCAGGAAATGTCATGATTCGTCATGGCGTGACCGGCGGGCAGGCCGATCCGTGCCGCCCTTTGTTCATTTAATGTTCTTTATCGCGCCCGTCAACCCCCAGGCAACGCAAGGCGATGAATCGCGGAACTGCGTCCCGGCTGACGACGACCGGCTCGGGCGCCGCCGCCGACCGGCTCGGGCGCCGGCGGCGCGCGGCGTGGTCGGCATCGCCGGCGATATCCTGTAAAAGACCCGAATGTCCCTTCGCCTCCTTCACCTGCCGATGACGCGCCGGCTTCTCGCCGTCGCCTCTCTGGCGGCCCTCTTGCTCTCGTCTGCGCCGGCCGCCGCCGACGCGCGCTTCGCCCGCCTGTCCGAGCCCGGCATCGTCGCCATCATGCGCCACGCCGACGCGCCCGGAACCGGGGACTCCGCCTCGTTCGCGCTCGACGACTGCGCCACCCAGCGCAATCTCGGCGCGCGGGGCTGGGAACAGGCGCGGGAGATCGGCGCGGCGATCCGGGCCGCCGGCGTGCGCGTCGACCGGGTCCTCACCAGCCAGTGGTGCCGCTGCCGCGACACGGCCCGGCTCCTCGGCCTCGGCCCGGTCGAGGACCTGCCCGCGCTCAACTCGTTCTTCCGGAACCCGGCCCGTTCCGACCGGCAGACCGCCGGCTTGCAGCAGTTCCTGTCCGGCCTGCCGCCGGGAGAGACCGTCATCCTCGTCACCCATTATGTGAACATCCGGGCGCTCACCGGCCTCGGCGTCGCCTCGGGCGAGGTTCTGCTGCTCGGGATCGGGCGCGACGGCACGATCTCCGTGGTCGGCGAAATCCTCATCGGCCCCCGGCGCTGAGACCGTTATCCGGCCCGGGCGCGGCGCCTCGGACCGGCAGGCCCTTCGACAGGCTCAGGACAAGCCCTCGGCGGCGCGGCGGTCCGTCAGGAAGGCGGGGTTGAACGAGACTTTCTTGAGAATTGGCGACTTCACCCCGCCGCCGCATCCTCCGGGCGCAGGAACTTCTGCTGGTCCTGGATGTCGCGCACATTGTCCGGCCGCTCGAACACCGGGGGCGGGCCGTCGCCGGGGGTGCGCGGCCGGCCGATGGCGCGGAACCAGTCCTCCAGGCCGGGCGGGAAGATGACCCAGAGCATGCGCATCTGGTCCTCGCCCTCATTCTCCAGATAGTGCAGCACGCGCCGGCCGACGACGATCAGCGTCTCCGGCTTGAGCTCATGGCGCTCGCCGTCGATGATCGCGTGGCCGGTGCCCTGGTAGACGAAGATCAGCTCGTGGGCGCGCTGGTGGCCGTGCTCGCGGATCGCCGCGCCGGGCTCCAGCACCTGGATGCCGGAGGCGAAATCGTCGTAGGGCGCGGTGTAGGGCGTGATCTTGGCGGTGATATGCCCGGTCGAGGGCAGGGGCTGCCAGTAGCTGTCGCCCTCTTCGGGGCCGACCACGATGGCCGTGCCCTTATGGCCACCGTTTACCGCCGCTGTCGATTGGGTCATCCGCCTTCTCCTTTCCCGTGTGTCGAAGGCCGTCGCGCGGCAGGGCCGTCCGGCATCGGAGCGAAGCGCGCCGCTGCATGGCAAAACCATGCCACGAAAGGGGCTGTGGGCGCAATCGGCGCGCCGGGTTCGGGCGTTCGGCAGCGGCGGGAAAGTGGCGCGCCAGAGAGGATTCGAACCCCTGACCTTCGCCTCCGGAGGGCGACGCTCTATCCGGCTGAGCTACTGGCGCGCAGGCGTGTGGGACATAAACAGGGAACCCGCCGATGGCAACGCGGCGAAAGGGGCCGCCCTTCGCGGCGCTTCGAGATACGGTCTATAGCAGGCCCCACCCGTCATTTCGACCGGAGCGGCGAAGCCGCGTAGTGGAGAAATCTTTCCGGTAAAGTGCTTCGGACCCGGTTCCGCGCGTGAAAGATTTCTCCGCTCCGCCCCGGATGAATCCGGGGCTCCGGTCGATATGACGGGTAAGTCTGGTGCTCCCACCCTTTACCGCGGCGGCATTCTTGTGCCGGCGTCGAGGCGGATGGTGTCGCCGTTGAGCAGCTGGTTCTCGCAGATATGGACGCAGAGTTCGGCATACTCCTCCGGCTGGCCGAAGCGGGTGCGCGGGAAGATCTGCGATGATTTCAGGTTTTCCTGGAAATCCTTGGGCACGGCCTCCAGCAGCGGCGTCTCGACATAGCCCGGCGCGATCGTCATCAGCCGGATGCCGTGGCGGCCGAGCTCGCGCATCGCCGGCACCATCAGGCCGACCACGCCGCCCTTGGACGCGCCGTAGGCCGCCTGGCCGATCTGGCCCTCGAAGGCGGCGACCGAGGCGGTGTTGATGATGACGCCGCGCTCCCCGCCGTCGAGGGGCTCCGCCTTCGACATGTCGGCCGCGGCGAGGCGCAGGCAGTTGAAGGTGCCGATCAGGTTGACCTGGACGATCTTCGCGAAGGCTTCGAGCGGCATCGGCTCGCCGTCGCGGCTGACGATGGTGCGGGCCGGGCCGATGCCGGCGCAATTGACCAGCACGCGGGCGGTGCCGATGGCGGCGCGCGATTGCTCGAGCGCCGCTTCGGCCGCGCCCGCGTCCGACACCTCGCACTGGACCGCCACGCCGCCGATCTCGCCGGCGACGCGGTTCGCGCCGTCCAGGTTCAGGTCCCAGATCGCGACCTTCATGCCTTTGGCCGCCAACAGGCGCGCCGTCGATTCGCCCAGACCGGAGCCGCCGCCGGTCACGATTGCCGAATGTCCGTTCAGATCCATCGGGTTCCCTCCCAACTGTTCCCCTGATCGTTCCCCTGATCGTACTGGGCGGGTTCATAGCGCGATTCGCCCGCCAGTAAAATCCGCCGCCCGGTCAGCGCGGCGGGCTTTGTGCCTCTGCCCGTACTTCCGCCTGCGGTTCGGGCGGCGCCTCCGCCGCGGCCCGGGTGCGCGCCCGCGGAGAGGGCGGCATCTCGACGCCGGCGAGCCGCCGCCAGGCGAAGGCCAGCGCGAAGGCGACCACGCCGGCCCCGGCGACGTAGGGCGCGTTATGGCCCAGCTCGTGGAACAGCAGGCCCGCCGCCGCCGGGCCGACGATCCGGGCAAGGCTGCCGACCGATTGCAGCACGCCCATGATCGCGCCCTGCCGGCCCGCCGGCGTGTTGCGCGAGATCAGGCTGCTCACCGCCGGGTCGATGAAGCCGTAGCCGCAGGCGATCAGCGCGCCGTTGACGAAGACCAGCGGGATGGTATCCGACACGGCGACCACCGCCATGCCCGCGGTCACGAAGGCGAGGCCGAGATAGAGCATGCCGCGCTCGCCGATCGCGCGGGTCACCGGCCCGACCAGGCCGCCCTGCACGATGACCAGCAGCACGCCGATATAGCCGAAGAACAGGCCGGTCTCGCGCGCGCCCCAGCCGTGTTCCTCGTTGACCCACAGGGCGTAGGTCGCCTCCAGCCCGGCCATGGCGAGGCCGGCGATGCCGGCGACGGCGATCGGGATCAGGACGATCGGGATCGACAGGGCGAGGCCGAAGCCGCGCAGCCGCGCCCGGAACCCGCCGGTCTCGGCGCTCGAACGGTGTTTCTCCGGCTCTTTCAGCAGTGGGATGGCGGCGACTAGGGCGAAGGCGCTGATGGCGGCGCCGACGAAGAAGGCGATCTGGCCCGGATTGGCCGGGTCCGGGCCGGCCACGACCCCGCCGATGAACGGGCCGAGCACGAAGCCCGCGCCGATGGAGGCGCCGAGCAGGCCCATGGCGCGGGCGCGCTCTTCGCCGCCCGTCACGTCGGCGACATAGGCGTAGGCGACCGCGATGTTGGCGCTCATCGCACCGCCCAGCGCGCGCGCCAGCACGATCATGAGCAGCGTATCGGCGAGACCGACCAGGGTAAAGCTGACGACCGAGCCCAGGAGGCTGAACAGCAGGATCGGCTTGCGCCCGACCCGGTCGGACAGCCAGCCGAGCGGAAAGGCGAAGACGAACTGGCAGGCGGAATAGACCGACATGACCAGTGCGACCTCGAAGGCGGTCGCGCCGAAGGATTTGGTCCAGAACGGCTGGGACGGGATGATGACGCCGAAGCCGACCATGTCGATGAACACGATCAGGCACAGCACCCAGAGCCTGCGGAAGAGGGGCTTGTCCCCTTGCGTATCGGGCGTCTTGTCGGCCATGAGGGCGTGTCAAAGAGCGGGACGGGCCGGCGATCAAGCGGAAAACGCCCGCCCGGTCAATTCGCGCCCGGCCAATTCGCGCCCGGTCAATTCGCGCCCGGTCTGTCGATATCCTAAAACCCAAATTGCCGCCCCGGACCCGATCCGGGGCCCAGGGGCCTGCCCTGAGCCTGTCGAAGGGGTCATGAGGCGAAACCGTGCCGGACGACTCTGGCCCCCGGATCGTCGCTGCGCTCCGTCCGGGGTAACAAGAAAGATGGCGGTGAAAAAAGAAGCGTGTATGGGTACGGACGAAGCGCATCTCGCCTGGAGCCTTGCGCCGCGTCGAATACGGAGGAAGCGCCCGATGCCCGAACCGAACCGCCAAATCATTCTTGTCGAACGGCCGGCCGGCAAGTTGCAGGAAGGCCATTTCGAGATGAGGTCCGGGGAAACTTCCGCGCCGCAGGCTGGCCAGGTGCAGGTCCGAACGATCCTGCTCTCGCTTGACGCCGCCAACCGGGCCTGGATGCAGGGCGACACCTACCGCAAGGGAATCGGCGCCGGCGACGTCATGGACGGCTACGGCGTCGGCGTCGTGAGTGCGAGCGCGGCGGAGGGGTTTGCGCCCGGCGACATCGTGGGCGGCGCGCTCGGCTGGCAGGACTGCTCCTTGCACAAGGCGCGACGCCTGCAGAAGCTGCCGGGCGGCGCGCGCCCGCTCAGCCACCTGATCTCGCTCTACGGCATCGCCGGCAAGACGGCTTATCACGGCCTGGTCCATGTCGGCCGGCCGCAGGCGGGCGAGACGGTGCTGGTCTCCGCCGCGGCCGGCTCGGTCGGCATGTTCGTCGGCCAGATCGCGAACAATCTCGGCTGCCGGGCGATCGGCATCGCCGGCGGGCCGGAGAAATCCGCCTGGGTGACGGATACGCTCGGCTTCGACGCCTGCATCGACTACAAGGCCGAGCCGTTGCGCAAGCGCATCGCCGAACTCGCGCCCGACGGCGTCGACATCTATTTCGACAATGTCGGCGGCGCGGTCCTGGAGGCAGCCCTGTTCAACATGGCGCTGCGCGGCCGGATCGTCTGCTGCGGCGCGATCAGCCAGTACGACACGACCGAGACGACCAGCCCGCGCGGCGTGCCCGGCATCCATGTCTTCAAGCGGCTGCGCATGGAGGGCTTCATCGTCATGGACTTCGCGGACCGGGACGCCGAGGCCGAACGCGACATGGGCCGCTGGTTCGCCGACGGGAAACTGGTCGTCGAGGAGGATATTCTCGACGGGCTGGAAAATGCGCCGAAGGGCCTGATCGGCCTGCTCGCCGGCGACAACCGCGGCAAACGCATGATCCGCGTCGCGCCCGATCCGGCCTAGGGCGGCCGGACCGTCGGCCGAAGACCGCGATGCGGCGATCGGCGTGCGGAACGAATGGCGCGGCGAACCTATTTCCCGGAGGCAATGACGACCGGCCGGATCTCCCTCTACCTGTTGCTGCTGGGCAGCGGCGGACTGCTGCTCGCCGCCCTCGAATTCCAGTATGTCGAGGGCCTGACACCCTGCCCGATGTGCCATGTCCAGCGCTGGCCGCACATGGTCGTCGTCGCGCTGGCGCTGCTCGGGCTGTTCGTGCTGCGGGAGCGCGGAACCGGGCTGTTCCTGCTCCTGATCGCCGCGGCGCTCGCGGTGACGGCAGGGGTCGGCGTCTATCATGCCGGGGTGGAATATGCCTGGTGGACCGGCCCCGGCACCTGCAGCGGCGGCGGCGGGTTCGACGCAGGCAAGATTACCGCCGGCAATCTGAAAGACATGATCGGCGCAGCGGCGCCCGCGCGCTGCGACGCCATCCCCTGGTCTCTGGCCGGGATTTCCATGGCCGGCTGGAACGCGCTGATCTCGGCGGCGATGGCGGTTTTTGCACTGACTTCGGGCATGCGCGCTTTCCGGAATTCGGCGCAATGACCGGGAAGGAATCCGAAAAACCGCCCGGGAAACCGGGCCGGCCGATGCCCGGCGACCTGGCCGGCGAAGCGCTGATCCACAGCATGATCCGGGTCAACCAGGCCGGGGAATACGGCGCAGCGCGCATCTATGCCGGCCAGCTCGCCGTGCTCGGCGACGGCGAGGACGGGCCGGTGCTGCGCGAGATGGCGGAACAGGAACAGAAACATCTCGATACCTTCAACCGGATGATCGCCGAGCGGCAGGTCCGCCCGACCGTCATGACGCCGGTCTGGCATATCGCGGGCTTTGCGCTCGGCGCGGCGACGGCGCTGATGGGCCGGGAGGCGGCGATGGCCTGCACCGTCGCGGTCGAGGAGGTGATCGACGAACATTACGCCGACCAGGCGGCGCGGCTCGACGACAGCGAGGCGGAACTGAAGAAGACAGTCGAGGAATTCCGCGCCGACGAGCTGGCCCACAAGGACACTGCGCTCGCCCGCAACGCCGAAGCCGCGCCGGCCTATCCGCTGCTCACCCGCGCCATCAGGGACATCTCCCGCACCGCGATCTGGATTTCCAAGCGGGTGTAGCGACCACCCCTCGCGTCGGCCGCGCCGCGCACGAGGCCCGAGGCCGGCGGCAAACGGTCAGGAGCCTTGTTGCTCCCTTCCCGATCCGCCTTCCAGCACCGGCGCCAGCAGCCGGTCCAGGGCATCGGGGTCGCGCCATTCGAGGGCGACGGGGACGGGCGTCACCATGAGGCGGGCGTCGGGCGGCAGGCGCATATAGTCCTTTTCGGTGCAGACCGGGATCGCGCCGCGCTCCTGGGCCAGCTCGCAGATGAACATGATTTCGGTTTCCGGGAACGGGTAATGGTCCGGGTAGGCCATCGCCTCGGCCAGGTCGGCGCCGATCTCCTTCACCGTGTCGAAGAACTTGTCGGGCCGGCCGATGCCGGCGAAGGCGACGACCCTGCGGCCGTGCAGCGCCATCGCCTCCTCGGCCGGCACGAAGCGGGCTTCGAGCAGCGGCAGTCCGCCGGCTTCCCGCCGGCACCGGTGGGCGGCGCCCGTGTTGTCTGCGCCGACGATGACGGCGGCGTCCGCCCGCGCCAGACCGCGGCCGACCGGCTCGCGCAACGGGCCGGACGGGATGATCCGGCCGTTGCCGAAGCCGAAGCCGCCGTCGACGACGACCAGCGACAGGGCCTTGGCGACCGCCGGGTTCTGGTGGCCGTCGTCGAGCAGCAGGATATCCGCGCCGGCGTCGACGGCGGCCCGCGCGCCGGCGGCCCGGTCGCGGGCGACGACGGTCGGCAGGGCTCCGGCCAGCAGCAGCGGCTCGTCGCCGACTTCCCGGGCGGTGTGCAGCGCCGGATCGACTCGCACGGGCCCGGCCAGGCGGCCGCCATAGCCGCGGCTGACAGCGAACGGCCACCGGCCCCGGTCGCGCATCAGCCGCGCCAGCGACAGGACGACCGGCGTCTTGCCCGCGCCGCCGGCGGTGAGGTTGCCGATGCAGAGCGCTGGCACGGGCGGCGTATAGCGCGGCGCCCGGCCCACCCGCAGGGCCGTGCCGAGTCCGTACAGCCACGACGCCGGCAGCAGCATGGTCGAGACCGCGCCCTTGCGCGACCAGGCGTCCGGCGCACGCATCATGTGCTGTCCGGGCCGGCCGGCGGCGCAGAACCGGATACCGCGCCGGATACGCCGCCGGGCAGGGCCGCGAGCCAGGGTTCGAGAAGCGCCATCGCCCGGTCGAGGATGCCGGCGCTGTCCTCCGCGGCAACGGCCGCCCGGTCCGCCCTGTCCCGGACTTCGGCCGGATCGGCGAGCAGGCGGCCGACAGCCGCCGCCAGCGCGCCGGAGGAATCGACCGTCTCGCTGGCGCCGGCCGCCCGCAGGGCCTCGGCGATGCCGGCGAAATTGCCGACATGCGGGCCGTGCAGGATCGCGCAGCCGAGCTGCGCCGGCTCGATCGGGTTCTGGCCGCCATGGGGCGCCAGCGAGCCGCCGACGAAGGCGACCGGCGCAGCGCGGTAGAACAGGCCCAGTTCGCCCAGCGTGTCGGCAATGTAGATGTCCGCTTCAGCATCCGGCGCGTCGCCGGCGCTGCGCAGGCCGACGGCGTGACCGGCGCGGCGCAGGGCCTCGGCGATGGCGGGGCCGCGCTCGGGGTGGCGCGGAACGATGACGAGCAGCGCGCCGCCGACCTGCCGGCGCACCGCCCGGTGCGCCTCGGCGACCGCCGCTTCCTCGCCCGGATGGGTGCTCGCCGCCAGCCAGACCGGGCGCCCGCGAACCGCATCTGTCAGGCTGGCGAGCGCCGCCGGGTCGGCCGGGAGCGGCGCGGCCGCCATCTTGAGGTTGCCCGGCGTCTCGACGCGCCGGGCGCCGAGCCGGCGGAAACGCCCGGCATCGGCTTCGGACTGGGCCAGGACCGCGTCGAACGACCGGATCAGCCGGCGCGCCGCGCCCGGAAAGCGCCGCCAGCGCCGGAGCGACCGCGCCGACATGCGGCCGTTCAGCAGGATCGCCGGCGTGCCGGACTCCACCGTTCCGGCAAGCAGGGCCGGCCACAATTCGCTTTCCACCCACAGGGCGAGGTCCGGCCGGTAGTGGTCCAGGAAGCGCCCCACCCAGGCCGGGCAATCGACCGGGACGAACTGGTGGAAGGCGCGCTCCGGCAGGCGTTCGTCCATCAGTTTCGCCGAGGTGACGGTGCCCGAGGTGACCATGACATGCGCCGAAGGCAGGCGCGTCAGCAGCCGCCCGATCAGCGGCAGCGCGGACAGGGCCTCGCCGACGCTCGCGGCGTGAAGCCAGATCAGCGCGCCGTCGGGCCGGTTCCGGCGCGGATTGCCCATCCGCTCGCGATACCGCTCCGGATGCTCCTTGCCGCGGGCGCGCCGGCGCAGCAGCACGAGCCGGGCGACCGGCGGCGCAAGCCGGCCGAGGCCGCGATACAGGCCGAGCAGCATGGCTCAGGTCTGCCCCGTACCGCTCATCTGCCCCCCGCCCATCTGTCCCCCGGTCGTTTGTTCGGCATGCAGGCGGGCGAAGGCGCCGCCGGCCGCCACGAGGTCGCTATGGCTGCCGAATTCCACGACCCGGCCCTCGTCCAGCACATAGACGATGTCGGCATCGGCGATGGTGGAAAGCCGGTGGGCGATGACGACTGTCGTCCGGCCCCGGCGCAGCGAATCCAGCGCGGCCTGCACCTGGCGCTCCGATTCCGTATCGAGCGCCGAGGTTGCCTCGTCGAGCAGCAGGATCGGCGCGTCCTTCAGGATGGCGCGGGCGATCGAGATGCGCTGGCGCTGGCCACCGCTCACCTGAATCCCGAGGCCGCCGACGCGGGTGTCGTATCGCTGCGGCAACTCCATGATGAAATCGTGCGCCGCGGCGGCGGTGGCGGCGGCGACGATGTCCTCTTCGGAAGCGCCCCGTCTGCCATAGGCGATGTTGGCGCGGATCGTGTCGTCGAACAGGCTGGTTTCCTGGCTGACCAGCCCGATCCGGGCGCGCAGGGACGCCAGGGTCACGTCGCGCACGTCCTGTCCGTCGATGAGCACCGTGCCGCTGTCGACATCGAAGAAGCGGGGGATCAGGTTCAGGACCGTCGTCTTGCCGGCGCCGGACGGGCCGACCAGCGCGACCGTCCTGCCGGCCGGCACATCGAGCGTCACGCCCTCGCCGCCGCGCCCGAGGGCCGGCGTCGCCACGCTCCCTCTCCGGTCGTAGGCGAACACGACATTGTCGAGCCGGATGCCGCCCGCGCCGGACACCAGCGGACCGGCGCCCGGCCGGTCGACGATTTCGGGCTCGATATCCAGCGTGGCGAACACCCGTTCGGCGGCGGCCAGCCCCTTCTGGAGATTGGCGTTGAGCCGTGCCAGCCGGCGCACCGGATCGTAAGCCAGCAGCAGGGCGGCGAGAAATCCGGCGAAGTCGCCCGGCGTGCGCGCCTCGGCGATCACCTGGTAGCCGCCATATAGCAGGACGGCGGCGATCGCCACGCCGGCGATCGCTTCGAGCAGAGGCTCGGTAATCGCCCGGATCTTCTCGGCCTTGTAGTTCAGGCGGAAGATGCGCCGGATGACGGATGTCGCCCTCCCGGTCTCGTAATCCTCCATGCCATAGGCCTTGACGTGGCGAATGCCCTGGAAGCTCTCGTCCTGCAGGGTGGTGAACTGGGCCATCTCCGCCTGGGTATTGGCGGAGACCTTCCGCATGCGCTGGCCGATCCGGTACACGGGCAGGGCGACGAGCGGAAACACGAAGAAGGTGATGCAGGACAGGATCCAGTCGATCCAGAACATGGCCGCCACCAGCGCGATCACCGTCACGATGTCCCGCCCGATGCTCACCACCGTGTCCGAGAACAGGCTGCGCATCGCGCTGGCGTCGTTGGTGAAGGCGGAGATCAGCCGGCCGGTCGGCGTGTTGTGGAAAAATCCCAGGTCGGCGCGCATCAGGCGGGCGAACATGGTGTCCTGGATGTCGGCGACCGAGCGGTGCCCGACATAGGCCATCATCGTCACCGCGCCGTAGGCCGCTCCGCCCTTGACGACGAACACCAGCGCCGTCGCCAGCGCAATGAAATAGAGCTGGTTGTAGCGCGGATCGGGCGAGAACAGCCCGTCGATCGCCCGGGTCAGCCAGGCGCTCTCCACCGCCGCGCCGCCGCTGAAGGCGCTGTCCAGCAGTTCCTTCAGGATGAAGGGAATCGTTGCCGTGCAGGCCGAAACCAGGCCGAGCAGCGCAAAGGCCAGTACGATGCGCAGCCAGTAGCGCAGCAGGTAGTCGCGGACGAGCCGCTTCACCATCGGCAGCGTCCTGGCGTCGAGCGGCAGTCTCCCTGCGGATTTCGATCCGGCGGCCAAACGGCGGCTCCTGACGGTTTCGATCGGGCGGTTTTCTATCATGTCGGCGCACTCAGACGCAGAATCGCCGGCGAGCGCGCGTCCCTATGTCCCAAAGCGCCGGATCGCCGCCGCGCCGCGCGCGAAGGGCCGCAGCTACTCCCGGCGCAGCACGAAATCGACCAGGGCGGTGGCGAGGGGCCGCGGCCGGAAAGCGGCTTCGAGCGCCACCGGATCGTAACTCTCGGTAACCCAGGCCAGGAAATCGACGCCGGTTTCGGCCTGCGCCCGGCCGTATTCCAGCACGAGGGCCTTGCCGATGCCGGTCGGCCCGGCGCCGATATAGCCGTAGCGCCAGCCGAACTGCTTCAGCGCGTCGCCGGCCGCGCCGCCGCGCATGAGAATATACAGCGCCCCCATCAGGCCGGTCCGGTCGATGCCGGACTTGCAATGGATCAGCGCCGGATAGTCGATCCGGTCGAACATCCCGGCGGCGTCCAGAAGCTGCTGGCGGCGCGGCGCGCCCCGCGACGAGAGATGGAAATCGACCTGGGCGATCCCGGCTTTCGCGGCAGCTTCCCGCTCCAGGAGATAGTGGCCGCTCGCGTTGGCGCGGCGCAGGTTGACGACGGTGCGGATGCCGGACCGAGCGGCACGGCGGACCTGGAACGGCGCGGGCTGGTTGGAGCGGTACAGGCCGGGCGCAACTTCGTGCCAGTGGCGGTAGGCGAGGCGCAGAAAACCGTGATCGAGGATCAGCAATTCCAGCCACGCCGCTATCCGCCCGAACGGCCTGTCGAACGGATCC
Source organism: Rhodospirillaceae bacterium (assembly GCA_028819475.1). Lineage (NCBI taxonomy): Bacteria > Pseudomonadati > Pseudomonadota > Alphaproteobacteria > Rhodospirillales > Rhodospirillaceae > Rhodospirillaceae bacterium. Next base: position 54,629 of record JAPPLJ010000019.1, on the reverse strand, counting down.
TCGGACGGTCCGCGGTCGATTTGCGCCGCAGGAGCGGATTGCCGGCCCGGGGAGCGGTTGTCGGTCATCGGCCTTACTTCGGTGCGGAACGCCCCGTTGGCAACGCGCGAATCGGTGCTTGCGGCCCGGCGTTGCGGCGGCGCGCGCGGTCCGCGGCAAACGCGCGCCGGGCCGCCTTGATCGGCCGCCGGTCAGGCACCAGTTTCGGGAACCGGCACCCCGGCCGGTGCTTCGGCAAGGGAGCGTGCGCATGGCCCGCCTGTCCCTGTTCAACAGCCCGTTCCTGCTCGGTTTCGACGAGTTCGAACAGACCGTCGACCGGATCGCGAAAGCCTCCGCCGACGGCTATCCGCCCTACAATATCGAGCAGACCGGCGAGAATGCGCTGCGCATCGTGCTGGCCGTCGCCGGCTTCACGATGGACGATCTTGCCGTCACCGTCGAAGGCCGCCAACTCGTCGTCCGCGGCCGGCAGGCCGAGCGCGATGACCGGGTCTACCTGCATCGCGGTATCGCCGCGCGCCAGTTCCAGCGCACCTTCATGCTGGCCGACGGGATCGAGGTGGAGGGCGCCGCGCTCGAAAACGGCCTACTCGGCATCGATCTCGCACGCCCCGCCGTCGAGGAGGCCGTGCGCAGCGTACCGATCCGCCCCGGCGCGAACGCCACCGGCGGCAAGGTGCGCACGAAGCCAGCCGGGACGATCGACGCGGAGGCGGACGAGGGCGGCCGCTGACCGGGTGGTCGAACTCGGCGGCAAGGCCCCGCAATATCCCCGCATCCTCATTCAGACCGACGCCTGCCCTGCAGCAATACCACCCGTCATATCGACCGGAGCCGCCCGAATGGGCGGCGGAGCGGAGATATCTTTCTTCCACGGAGCCGGGTTCGTAGCACCGTGCGAGAAAGATTTCTCCGCTTCGCCCCGGATTCAATCCGGGGCTACGGTCGAAATGACGGTTGGGGATGGTGCGAGCGTCGCGACAGGCGCGACTCATCACGATTCTGCCGTCGCGGGCTCCGTTCTCCTCTCCGCGGAGCGAAGGCGAATCAGGCGCGGCCGGTTCATGCTGTCGTCGAAGTAGAAGTCCACGGCTTCCCGGACGTTTCGGCGAAGCTCATCCAGTGTGTCGCCTTCGGTGTGGATGCCGAAGCCGAGCGCGCTCGCCGAATAGCCACCGTCGAGTTCGTCTTCGCTGACTTCGAAAATGATCTCTGACTCTGACATCGCTCGCTCCGCCTGCCGACACCCCGTTTCCGTCGGTTACGAACATGCGCTAATCCAGGTCGGCCGCCAGCGACTCCCGCACCGCCGCCGGCATCACGGCCATGTGGGCGTAGTTCTGATGGCCGACGCCGACGATGGCCTCGCCCGCGCCGGACGTGCCCGCTTTGAAGGCGGCGGCTTGGGCATCGGTGAACGGGAAATGCACGAACTGGACAGAAGAGGATTTGCCGTCGGCCGTCGTGCGGTCGATATCGTCTTCGGGGATCCCGGCGACCTCGTATTCGCCGAATCGGATGAACATGGTTTCCTCAAAACCGCCGAGCCGCCCCAGGACGGTGCGCCGCCGGCGCTCGTCGTCGATTTCGATCATCACCGTCGCGACCAGTTCGCGGCCGTTCGGGATCAGCGGGTTATAGGCCGCCAGCTCGTCGGCGATCTGGTCTTCGCCGCCCTTCTCGATGAACAGCATCTCGTGGACCTGGTGCCACATGGTGGCGCGGTTCTCGAAGTAGAATGTCGCGAAGGGGCCGACCTCGACCCGCCGGTTCCTCTTCACCTGCGCGATCTCGCGGCGCTTTTCCGCGCGCACCGTCCCGTAGTCGGCCATCGCCATGATGTCGGCGCGCGTCAGCACGTTCATTTTCGGCCCGCTCCGTTTTAGATTAGAGTAATTCTAATATAAGGGCGAACGTCAGTTCGGCAAGGGGGCGATGCCGCCGGCGACCTCTAGGCTGGCCTGCACCAGGGCATAGCCGGAATCGGCGTCGATGCGCAGCCGCGGGCCGTCCGGCGTCATCTCGCGCCACGGCATGGCCTGCGGCGGCGTCCGCCCGGCGGCGCGGGCGAGCGCGTCGGCCACGGTTCCGCTCAGCGCCAGGTCCATCAGGTTCAGCCGGGTGGCGAAATAGAGCGAATATTTCCGGTCCCGGTCGGCGGCGTCGATGACGTCCTGCGGCCGCGTCCACAGGCCGTGCACCGTCTCGCTGCCGTCGTGGCTCAGCGTCTGGTCGGGCGGCACGGCGGCGAGGAAGAACATCGTGTCGAACCGCTTGGGCCGGAACACCGGCGTCACCCAGCGGGAAAAGGGCGCCAGCCCGGCCATGTCCAGGCGCAGGCCGTGGTCGGCAAGGAAGCGGGCGAAGGGAATCCGGTTGCGGCCGATCGCGTCCCGGAACCCGGCAAGCGGCGCCAGTTCGGCGTCGGTCAGCGTGGCTCCGTTTCGGTGGGCCAGCAGGACGCCGCATTCCTCGAAGGCCTCGCGCACCGAGGAGACGGCGAAGCCGAAGGCCGCGTCGTCCAGATCGCCGCCATTGTCGGCCAGCGCGCGCAATTCGGCCGACGAATCCTCGGGCGCGACCTTGCCGCCGGGGAACACCATCGCGCCGGCGAAGGCGCCGACCCGGCCGCTGCGCTCGACCATGAACACTTCGAGTCCGCGCGCGCCGTCGCGCAGCAGCAGGACGGTGGCGGACAGCAGCGGCGCGGATATGTCCGAGGGATCCATGCCCGCGTCCATGCCGCGGGCTTCCATGGTCTGGATCATCGTGGGGGCGTCACGGGTAGGTGCGGAAGCTCACGGTGCCGTCGCGCGCCATCTGCTCGACCAGCGCGACCTCCCACACCAGATATTCCTCCATTTTCGCCCGGACCTCCTCGTCGGTGTCGTAGGGCTTGTACCAGACGTCGTTCGGCTCCGTCGTCGCCAGGGTCATCCGGCCGTCGTCCGGCTCGACCGGCTTGCCGGCTGCGCGCCAGGCCTCGAGCCCGCCGGCCAGCACGGCGAAATCGTCCTCGATCTCCAGGCCGGACAGCGTCGTTGCCGCGAGATGGGCCATCCGGTCGTCGTCGGCGTAGAGCACGATCCGCGCATCGTCGGGCAGCAGCGCTTCGTCGAGCCGGCTGCGCAGGCCCCACCAGGCGCCGGGGATGTGGCCGCGGCGGTAGGTCAGGCTGTCGGACAGGTCGAGGATGTGATCGTCCGGCTCCAGGTCGTCCGGGCCGATCGTCTCCCACCGCTCGATCTCCGGCGCCGCCGGCGGGCGCGGTCCGGTCTCGACCGGCCAGTCCCCGATCGCGCCGCCATAGACGTGGACGTCCGTCCAGCCGAGCTGAATCAGCCAGGAGGCGGTCATCACCGCACGCACCCGCTCGTCGTCGAACAGGACGATCCGGGCGTTGCGGGTCGCGACATACTCGTCGGTCGCCTGGACCAGCTGCCCGCCCGGCGCGTGGCGCGCGCCGGCGACGTGGCCGGCTGCAAACTCCTCGGGCGTACGTACGTCCAGCAGATAAAGCGTACGTACGCCCTGTTCGGCCTGCCAGCCCTCGACCGCGGCCTTGCCGGCGAAACGGACGCCGAAGCGTTTGGCGACCGCTGCGGCACGCTCCTGCGCTACCGCCACGGCATCCGGCGACGGATCGGGGCCGAAGCGCTCCGCACCGTGCTCGCAGGAAAATCCGGCCAGTTCCCAGCCCATCGTGCCGTCCTTCAGGGCGGCGACTTCGTTGGGGATGCCGGCGTTGATCAGGCTCTGGGCGCCGATGATGCTGCGCGTCCGCCCGGCGCAGTTGACGATCACCAGCGTCTCCGGCTCGGGCGCGATCTCGTGGACCCGGTAGACCAGCTCCGCCCCCGGCACGTCGATGCCGCCGGGGATGTTCATGCGCCGGTATTCCTCGACCGGCCGGCTGTCCAGGATCACCATGTCCCGGCCCGAGCGGATCAGTTCGTCGAGTTCCGGCGCCGGCACGCGCGGCGTGTCGTAGGCGTGTTCGACGAATTCGCCGAACGCCTTGGACGGTACGTTGACGCCGGAATAGAGTTCGTAGCCGGCCTCCGCCCAGGCTGCCGTGCCGCCTTCGAGGATGCGGAGATCGCCGTAGCCGAGCGCGTCCAGAACCTCCATCGCCGCGCCGGCGATCCCGGACGGCCCGTCGTCGCACAGTACGATGCGCACGCTCTTGCGCGGCACGAGGTCGAGGATCAGCAGCTCCAGGCGCGACAGGGGAATGCAGACTGCCCAGAACAGGTGGGAATGATAGAAGACGCCCTGCTCGCGCACGTCGATCAGCGCGAGTTCGTCGCCGTCCTGCAGGGCGGCGTGCAGGTCCGCCGGGGAGATGTAGAGGCTCATGGCATGTTCCGGGGGATCGTTCCGGGAAAATTTCCGGGGGAAATCAGGCGCCGCGCGCCTCGATGATGCCCTCCTGGGCCGGGAAGTTGCGCCAGCTGCCGTCGTCGTCCCGGAAATACTCCCGCTCGTGGAGACGGTCCAGCGCCAGGCCATACATGTGGAAGTTGACGACCCGGTTACCGGTCCCGACATGGATGGAGTGCAGTTCGTCCGGCAGGAAGGCGACCGCCGTGCCCTGCCGCACCACCCGCCAGCCGGTCTCCGCCACGCCGCCGTCCGCGGTGCGCTCGTAAAAGCGGTTCAGCTCGTCGCCGCGGATGCCGGCAATCACCGCCCAGGTCGTGTGGTTGTGCGCCGGCGTATCGAGCGCGCCGCGCGCCGACTGGACGTAGAGGGCGAAGCGATGGTCGTCGTCCTCCGCGATCCGGTAGACGTTGGCCGGAAATTCGACATCCCCGTCCGGCGGCGGGAAGTCCTCCGCCGGGAACAGGTCCGTCCGTTCGGCAAGGTCGAGCAGCAGCCGTTTCATCCGGGCCAGCCCGTCGCGCGTGACACCATGGTCGCGCTCGATGGCGCGGATGTCCGCCACCGCCGCCGCGACGGCGCGGCCCCGTTCTTCCCGTCGCGCTGCTCCGTTCTCCGCCATGGCGTTTTTCCTCCTCCGGTCAGGCCAGCAGGCCCGTCGTGCCGTCATATACCAGCTTGATGCCGATGCCGAACAGCAGGACATAGGCCGCAATGAAGAAAAGGCGGTCGGAGATCCGGGTGTGCAGCCAGACGCCGAGCAGCGTCCCGGCCACGGCCAGCGGGAACAAGGCCGCCGATACGGTGAGATTGGTCGCCGGGAACTGCCCGAGCAGCCAGTAGGGCACCAGCTTGACATAGTTGATCGCGGCGAAGAACACGACCGTCGTCGCCTGGTACAGCGTCTTGTCCAGCTTCTGCGGCAGCAGGTAGACCGCGACCGGCGGCCCGCCGTTGTGGGAGACGAAGCTGGTGAAGCCGGCGACCGCGCCCCACAGGCCGCCGCGCAGGACGTTCGGCGCGCGCGCCGGCCGGCCGGACCGCCGCGCGCCGAGCCAGGTTCGCAGCGCGAACAGGATCGCGATGACGCCGATCAGCACCCGGATGGCGTCGGCGTCCAGGTGCCGGAAGGTCAGCGCGCCGGCGAGAATGCCGATCATCGCGGCGGCGATCAGGATGCGCATGTTGCGCCGGTGCCAGCGGCCCCAGTAGGCCTTCAGCGACATCAGGTCGATCAGGCAGAGCACCGGCAGCAGCACCGCGGCGGCGATGCGCGGGTCGACGACCAGGGAGAGGATCGGCACGCCGACCGTGCCCAGCCCGCCGCCGACCCCGCCCTTCGATATGCCGACGATCAGCACAGCAGGGACGGCCGCCGCCCAGAACCAGGGATTCTCGATAAGCATGGCGCGGGCATAGCCGCCCGGCGACCGCACGGGAAGGGCCCAAAACGCAACGCAGGGGCGCGCGGGGTGGGTTTGGAAGGGAGCCGGGCCGGACCTTGCCGTGCCTCCGATTCTGCATCCCTGCCGCCGGCAGGCCCAAGCGAAGGAACTGTCTTGACGATGTAACATAATGTGTTACTATCCAACATGATCCGGAGTTTCCGGCACAAGGGTCTTTCCGAGTTGTTCGGACGGGGCCGCAGCCGCCATGTCCGGCAGGATCTCCATGCGCGCTGCCTGCGCCGGCTGGAAGTTCTGGACCAGGCCGAATCGCTGGCCGACCTGCGCGTGCCGGGATTCGATTTTCACGGTCTCCGCGGGTCGCCCCGGCGCTTCAGCATCCATGTCAACGGCCCCTGGTGCATCACCTTCGAATGGCGGGACGGCGAGGCGCTGCGCGTCGATCTCGAGCAGTATCATTGAGGAGGAGAAGGAATGACGGAACACAGCGTAGAAAGGCCGCTCCGGCGTCCGGCAGTCCATCCGGGAGAGGTTCTGCGCGAGGATGTCCTGCCGGCGCTGGGGCTGTCGGTCAGCGCGGCGGCGCGGCGGCTCGGGGTTTCGCGCCAGCACCTTCACCGGATTCTGTCCTGTACGCATCCCGTCTCGGTGGAAATGGCGCTGCGGGTCGGCCGGCTCGTCGGCAACGGTCCGGGACTCTGGCTGAGGATGCAGCAGAATTACGATCTGCGGCGGGCGGAACGGGAGTTGAAGAACGAACTTGAGAAGATAACGCCAGCCGAAGCGCGCCCGTCCGCGTCGACGGTCCCCGCGCCCTGAACGCCATCGGACGAGGTTCACCCAAAAACCGCCTCGTCCTGCACCGCTTCCTGGGTTGGGAAGCCGGTAACCGCCTCTTGCCGAAGCCATAGACCCCGCCATGCCCCGTTTTTCCGCCAACATTTCGATGCTGTTCGCCGAATGCGACTGGCTCGACCGGCCGGCCGCCGCCGCTGCGGCGGGGTTCGGGGCCGTCGAGATCCAGTTTCCCTACGACCGGCCGGCCGCAGACTGGCAGCGGGCGATCGGGGCGGCGGGGCTCGCCGTCTCGGTCATCAACGTCCCGGTCGGCGACATGCTCGACGGCGGGCCGGGCCTCGCCGCGACGCCGGGCCGGCAGGCCGCCTTCCGCCGGGCGGCGGAGACGGCGCGCGACGTCGCGGCGGTGCTCCGGCCGCGCAACGTCAACGTGCTCGCCGGTTTTCCCGAGTTGCACGGTTTCGGGCGGGCGCGCTGCCTGGCGACGCTGGCGGAGAATCTGCGCGTCGCGGCGGACCTCATGGGCGGGATCGGCATCGGCGTCGTCGTCGAGGCCGTCAACACCGTCGACCGGCCGGGTTTCCTGCTGTCGACCAGCGAACAGGCGCTCGAAGCCATCGACCGGGCCGGCCATCCGAACCTGGCGCTGGAGCACGACCTGTATCACATGGCGATCATGGAGGGCCGGCTGGTCCCGCGGCTCGAAGAGATCCTGCCGCGCATCGGCCATATCCAGTTCGCCGACCATCCCGGCCGGCACGAGCCCGGCACCGGGGCGATCGACTTTCCCGCGGTCTTCGCCGCGCTCGACCGTCTCGGCTACGACGGCTGGTGCGCCGCGGAATATGTGCCGAGCCGGGTTACCGAGGAGACGCTGGGGTGGATGGTCGACTAGAGCGGCGGAAATTTCAGGCTGCCCTGCTGTCGACCGTTAATCTTCTGAATCAGGGCACCAGTTCTGCCGCTGGCCGCGGCGATACGGTCTGCCGTGGCCCGCTTCGATCAGTAGAGCCGAGAGCGTCTTTCCGTTTAGGATCAGATCGGCTTTCACGCGCCCCCTACCTCCTTCCCATTCCGGATTCCGCACGAGGATTCGTTCAGCCTTGGTAATTTGCATCTCGGTAAAGTCTCTGGCCGCCTGGCCGATCCTCTTCTCTGACGGACATTTTGCATAACGGCCAATCCCTGGCGTGTCGGCGCTGCGCAGCCGCACCCTGATGTGGGCTAATTCGGGAGGCAGGCCCGGAACCTTGACCTCGACCGTATCGCCGTCGATCACCCGCGTCACCGGCCAGAGATAATCCTCGCCCCGGGCGGGAGTCGTGCATAAGACGGCGGTCAGCGCGATTGCGCCGACCGCCGGTGCCGCCCGCAAAATCAAGCGAAAAAACGGCTTCCGCTTGACATAGGTCAAGACATCCCCTCCAGCCAGGCCACAAACCGACTGGGCCCGGCCGAGGGCGCCGGGCCATTGTGACCAACTCGCAGAGAATGCAGAGATGTCCCGCTTATTCGCCTGAACGCAGGAAGCTATCCCGCGTCGGGCATCAGGCTGTTCTATTCAGCGGGTGACCCGACCTAGCAGGGCCTGCGAGCGATCACGGCGCGGATGCTTTACTAAATCGATAGTGCTGTCAAGTCGCGCGCGCCCCGTCGAAACGGTTCGGCGGGGCGTCTGCCGCGGCCGAAATGGCGGCGGCTGCGAAACCGTTCGGAGGAATGCCGGCCGGTCGAGGCACGCCGAATCGCCGTTCGGCTCGCGGCGCATAAATAATTCCTATATTTCCGTCGAAATTCGTAAGCTCCGCCTAACGAAAAAAATATAATTACCATTGTTCGGCGCAAATATGAAAAATTCTGCGCGTTTTCGCCGGTGTCCGAAATATACTTCCGGAACGCCGATGCGCTGGGAAAAATTGCCGATTGTGCGAGGGGACATTGCGCCGCAGGCAATAAATCGGAGCGTCGTGCGGCAGAGGCGGCAGCTTTTGCTTGCGTATGCCGGCCGAGGGGCCGGAGCGCAATGACGGTGCCCGGCGCAACGCCCCAGGACATTCGTAGCCGCTGGTAAAAGCCTTGCGTCAATCCGTTTAACGGCCTATAAGTTGCTGGTTTGTTCGAACTGCCACCGGCCGGCGGTGCACCGTGTTTCTCCGAACCCTTATCTGCATTGCCCCGATCTGCCTCATGTGGCTCACGGCGACGTTCGAGGCTGGGGCCAGCCTCTGTACGTCGCGCCCATTGCCGGATCGCTGTCTGGAATCGCTGCCGGCGGAACACTGGGGCAGGACCTACCGGCTCAAGCCGCTCGACCCTGCCCGGTACCAGGAAGCGGCGCAAAATTGTGCGCCCGCCATCCGGCGAAACCCGAGCAACACCTCGCTGCGGGTTGCGATCGCGACCGTATTGTTCAATGCAGGAAAAAGGGAAGAAGCCGGCCGGCTGCTGTCCGCGCCGGATCTGGAGAACGATCCGCTCGCCCTCTATTCACGGGCCGATTTTCTTTACCGCGCATGGAACGGCCGGGACAAACTTCCGGAATTGGTCAGGCTTGCCGAACGGGCAGTCGCCGCCGGAAGCCCGGATGCGGTCGTGCTGCTCGGATACGCCTACGAGGAGGGCATCGTGTGGCAGGCCGACGAGGGCGCCGCCTACTTCCTCTACCTGAAGGCGGCCCGGCAGGGCTGCGCGGAAGGGATGGTGAAGGTCGGGATGTATCGCCAGTTCGGCACATATGTGGAGCGGAACTGGGAGAAGGCCCTGAAATGGTATCTCCGCGCCGCGGAAGCCGGCGATGCCTTTGGAATGTTCAGGGCCGGATACGTCTATGACGAAGGACCTGCGGATCTGCGCGATACGGCAAAAGCGATCGCCTGGTACCGCCGCAGCGCCCGCCTCGGATTCGAAGACGCAATGCTCAACCTGGGCTGGATGTACCGCCACGGAAAGGGCGTCAGACAGGATTATCGCAGGGCGCTGTACTGGTACCGGAAATCCTACCGGGCCGGCGTACGACATGCCCTGAACAATCTGGGTGTGATGTATCTGAACGGCCTCGGCGTCGGCAAGGATACGCGCCGCGCCAGAGCCTATTTTCTGGCGGCTGCGGCGGACCGGAGGAACGTCGCCGCCATGCGCAACCTGGGCTATCGATACGGTCTGAGCGGCAGCCCGGCGAATCGGTCCGGGCCGGCGGCCTATTTCTGGCTCTACGCCGCCTACCGCCGGACCGACAATGCCGGCATTCGCGCCGACCTCAGGCTCGACCTCATCGATCGTGAACGGGCCTTGTCCCGGACCGGAGCGCGGCGTGTCCGGAAAGATGCCGTGAATTGGCTCAACGGCGGCGCGCTGCGGTCCGGGTACCGGAAGGGGATACCCGATTTGGCGGATGTCGGACCGCCATAGCCGTTACGGTTCCGGCTGCTCCCGCGGTGGGCTTGGCACGCCGTTTCGCGGCGCCGCGTCGCGGAACCCTTCGGCGGCGGCGCGGATCAGGGCGGGGCCTTCGTAGACCAAGCCGGTATAGAGCTGGATCAGCGTAGCGCCGGCGGCCCGCTTGGCGGCGGCGTCCGCGCTGCTCGCGATGCCGCCGACGCCGATGATCGGCAGGTCCGGGCCGACCCGCTCGCGGAAGGCCTCGAGCACGGCGGTCGAAAGCGCCATGAGCGGCCGGCCGGACAGGCCGCCGGCCTCGCCCGCCAGGGGCGAGCGCAGACCGGGCGGACGGGCCACGGTCGTGTTGCTGACGATCAGCCCGTCGAGCAACGGCGTCTGCGCAATCCCGGCGATATCGTCGATGTCCGCCGGCTCCAGGTCCGGCGCCACCTTCAGCAGCAACGGCCGCCGTGCCGGCCCCGAATTCTCAAGGGCGGCCCGCATCGGCTCCAGCAGGCCGCGCAGCGCCGCCGCATCCTGGAGCGCACGCAGGCCCGGCGTGTTGGGCGAGGAGACGTTGACGACGAGATAATCGGCGTAGGGCGCCAGCCGGCGCGCGCCGGTTGCATAGTCGGCCGCCGGATCGTCGCTCCCCCTGTTCGCGCCCAAATTGACGCCCAGCGGCCCCGGCAGCGGCCGCCGCCGCAGGCCGGCGAGCCGCCGCTCGGCGCGGTCCAGCCCCTTGCTGTTGAAGCCGTAGCGGTTGATGACCGCGCTGTCTTCCGGCAGGCGGAACACCCGCGGCCGCGGGTTGCCGGGCTGGGGTTGCGGCGTCACCGAGCCGACCTCGACGAAACCGAAGCCGAGCGCAAAGGCTGCGCGCACCGCCTCGGCGTCCTTGTCGAAGCCGGCGGCGAGGCCGACCGGGTTGGGAAAATCCAGGCCGAACGCGCGCTGCGGCGCGCTGCGGTGCGGGCCGCCTTCCAGGGGCAGCCGCAGCGCGTCGGCGCCGCGCAGCAGGCGGACCGTCCAGCGGTGAGCCGCTTCCGGCGGCAGCAGGCGCAGCAGGCGGACGGCCGGTTCAGCCAGCGTCATGGCGGCGCCTTTCGCGGCCGGAGCTTTCGGGACCGTTCGGGCCGTCAGGCCGCCAGGCGTTCGATCGCTTCGGCGAGCGCGACCGTCCGGTGCGCCTCTTCGACATGGAGGGCCTCGATGAGTTTGCCGTCGACCAGCACGACGCCGGCGCCGGCCGCTTCCGCTTCGCCATGGGCGGCGATGATCCGGCGCGACCATGCGATCTCGGCGTCGCCGGGCGCGAAGGCCCGGTTCGCGGCGGCGATCTGTTTCGGGTGGATCAGCGTCTTGCCGTCGAAGCCCAGGTCGCGGCCTTGCCGGCAGGCCGCTTCGTGGGCCGCGTCGTCGCCCAGGTCGAGCGATACGCCGTCGAGGATCGCCAGGCGGTGGGCGCGCGCGGCGAGCAGCGCCAGGCCGAGGCTCGGCAGCAGCGGCTCGCGCCCCGGCACATGCCGGGCCTGCAGGTCCTTCGCCAGATCGGACGTGCCCATCACCAGGCAGCTCAGGCGCGGGCCGGACGCGGCGATCTCTTCGGCGTGGAGCACGCCCATCGGCGTTTCGATCATGCACATGACCGCCATATCGTCCGGCGCGCCGCAGTCCGCCATCAGCGCCTCCAGATGCCGAACCTGCTCGGCGCTTTCCACCTTGGGCAGCAGGATGGCGTCGGCGCCGCAGCCGGCGACTGGCGGCAGGTCGGCATGGCCCCAGCCGGTATCGAGGCCGTTGATCCGGACGACGACTTCGCGCGCGCCGTACCGGCGGGTGGAAACGGCGGCGCAGACCTGCGCGCGCGCCGTCTCCTTGGCGTCGGGCGCAACGGCGTCTTCCAGATCGAGAATCAGGACGTCGGCGGGAAGGTTCTGCGCCTTTTCGAGAGCGCGGGCGTTGGCGCCGGGCATGTAGAGAGCCGAGCGGCGCGGCCTTGCCCTATTCACAACGCGGCGAGCGGGCGTAAAATCCATTGACGACGGCAGGGTCCCGAAGAAAAGCTGTGTCCATCTAGCGACCGCCCGCCGGGCCCGGCACGTTGACACAAGGCCGCACAGCACGGCGCGTTCGTCCGGCGACCGGAGCGGAACGCCGGGCGCACGACCGGCCCGCTGGTGTTTCCCGCGGCCGTACCGTCGGCCGTTTTTTAGTGGGGCGAGAGCGGCCGGACGGCCTCGCCGCAGCCCCGGATCACGGAGCGCAATGCACGTTCTTTCGATCCAGTCCTCGGTAGCCTACGGCCATGTCGGCAACGCGGCGGCGACGTTTCCGCTGCAGCGGCTGGGCCACGAGGTGTGGCCGGTCGCCACGGTCAACTACAGCAACCATCCGGGTTTCGGCAGCTACCGGGGCGGCGTCTACCACGCCAGCGATGTCGCGGAGATTCTGGACGAGCTGGAACGGCGCGGCGCCTTCCATCGCTGCGACGCAATATTGAGCGGCTTCCTCGGCGCTGCGGCGACCGGGCCGGTGCTGCTCAGCGCGGTCGACAGGATCAAGCGCACCAATCCGAAGGCGCTGTACGTTCTGGATCCGGTCATCGGCGATGCCGAGCGCGGCATCTATGTCGCGGACGGCATTGCCGAATTTTTCCGGGACGAAGCCCTGGCACGCGCGGATATCGTCTTGCCGAACCGGTATGAACTCTCCCTGCTTTCCGACCAGGCGGCGGGAAATGACGAAGCGGCGGTGCGTGCGGCAACGTCCCTCATGGAACGCGGCCCGTCGGTCGTTGTCGTTACCGGTCTGCGGCACGAAACCGAAATCAGCGTGCTGCTGGTCACCGCCCGGCAGGTTTGGAAGATAACGACGCCGCTGGTCGACATTCCGTCCCATGGCGCGGGAGACACATTTGCCGCCCTGTTCCTCGGCGCTTATTTCGACCTGCAGGATGCCCGGGCCGCTCTCGACCGGGCAGTCAGCTCGATGTACGGCGTATTTGTGGCGACGCAGAAGCTGAACCGGGATTCCCTTGCGCTCGTTCGGGCGCAAATGGAGATCGTCGATCCGAGCGAACGTTTCGCCGCTGTGCCCGTCTGGGCCGACAAACCGGAATAACGACGGACTCCTGTGGATTTCATACTTTTTGCCAAGGGCGTGATCGCCGGATTCGTCATTGCGGCGCCGGTCGGCCCGGTCGGGATCATGGTCGCCCAGCGCACCCTGTCGAAAGGGATTCCGGCCGGGCTGATCGCCGGCGCGGGCGGCGCGCTGGCCGATACCGTCTTCGGGGCGATCGCCGCCTTCGGCATCACCTTCGTCGCCGCCTTCCTGCACGAGATCGAGCCCAGCCTGCGCCTGGGCGGCGGCATCCTGCTGATCCTGCTCGGCCTGCTGACGGCGCTCAAGTCGGTCAAGACGGACGCCACGCCGCGCCTGTCCGTCACCCGCAGCTTCGGCGATTTCGTCGGCACCTTTGTGCTCACCATCACCAACCCGGCGACGATCGCCAGCCTTGTCGTCGTGTTTCCGGCCCTCGGCGCCATCGTGCCGGAAGGCGATCTCCCGCGCGCCTGGACGCTCATTCTCGGCGTTTTTGCGGGGTCGACCCTGTGGTGGCTCACCCTCGCAGCCCTCACCAGCCTGTTCCGGACCGGCCTGAACGACGCGCGGATGCAGACGATCAACCGGATTTCCGGCGTGGCGATCGTCTGTTTCGGGATCGTCGTGCTGGTCAGCGTGACCCGTCTGGGCAAATCGCTGCTCGATCTGGCGCCGGTATAGCCCGGGTGGCGGCCGGCCGTTGCGTCACGCCGCCGGGCGCGGCGCCTTCTTCATGCTGCGCAGGTCGATGGCGGCCGGGTTCTTCGCCGGATCGCCGCCCAGATCCTTCAGGTCGGCCTTCCTGATTTTGTTGGTCGCGGTGACCGGCAGTTCGTCCAGGAACAGAACCCATCCCGGCGCCTTGTAGTAGGCGAGCCGGGCGAGGCACCACTCGACCAGGCTGCGGGCCGTCGCTTCGTCGCGTTCCCCGTCGCGTTCCCCGTCGCGTTCCCCGTCGCGTTCCCCGTCGCGTTCAGGGCCGGCAGCGGGCACGACGCAGGCCATGACCTCTTCGCCGCGCACCGGGTCCGGCGCCGCGATGACCGCGACCTGCGCCACGGCCGGGTGCTTGACGAGTTCCGTGTCGACCTCCAGCGCCGCGATATTCTCGCCCGACCGGCGGATGATGTTCTTGTCGCGGTCGACGAAATAGAAGCGGCCGTCCGGCGCGCGCATCGCCACGTCGCCGGTGTGAAACCAGCCGCCGCGCCAGTCCCGCTCGGTCGTCGCCTCGTCCTTGTAGTAGCCGGAGAAGAACAGCCGGCGCGGATCGTCCGCGGACTTGCGGACGATCAGGCTGCCGGGCGTGCCGTCGGGCACTTCGTTGTCATCGTCGTCGACGATGCGCGCCTCGCAGCCGTCAGGCCGGCCGATACAGCGCTTGCCCGGATCGTGAGGCGGCCGGTTGGCCACGATGGTCGCGCCGGCGCCGGTTTCCGTCATCGCCCAGCCCTCGATCAGGGGGAAGCCGAAGCGCTCCTCGAAGGGGATATGCTGGGCCGGATCGACATTGGCGCCGAAGCCGAACTTCACCCGGTTGTCCCGCTCCGCCGGGTTCTCGGGCAGGTTGAGCAGGATGGCCGGCATGACGCCGAGATAGTGGACGATGGTCGCGCCGGTATCGCGCACGTCCGACCACCAGGTCGAAGGATGGAACCGGTCGAGCTGGATCAGCGTGCCGCGCGCCAGCAGCATAGCGACGACGGAGCAGGCCATGGCATTCATGTGGAACAGCGGCAGCGGCGTGAGCATCCGTTCCCTGCCGTATTCGACCGCGGCCAGCCCGCCCTGGTCGACATACCAGCGGCCGACCCCGGCGTAATAGTCATTCGAAAGCATGCAGCCCTTGGGCCGGCCGGTCGTGCCGGAGGTGTACATGAGGGCGCATTCGCTCGCCCCCGTCGGCGCGTCGCCGCGCGGCGGCGGTGGCGCTTCCGGCGGCGGATCGTCTGCGCGGACCGCCGGGAGGCAACGGCCGGCCGCCGCGGCGGCCGTCTCGAGGTCGGCGACGCGCTCCGGCACACCGACGGCCAGGACGCAGTCGCTGTGGTCGAGCAGGTAGGTCAGCTCCGCGCTGCGGTAGTAGGGATTGACCGGGACGACCGAGACGCCCAGCGCGTTCAGCGCCAGCCAGTGGACGATGAAGTCCGGCCGGTTCTCCAGCAGGATCGCGACACGATGGCCGTGGCCGTAGCCCGCGGCGGCATAGGCCGCGCGCCTGTCTTCGATGCGTGCCAGTCCCTCGGCATAGGTCAGGGTCACGCCACCGGGCGCATAGGCCCCGGACGCGGACGGCGGAATGACCAGGAACGCGCGGTCCGGCGCCTCGGCGGCGGCGGCCCTGAAGAGTCCGTAGACCGTCGGGTCGGTCATTGCCCGAGAAAATCGTTCATCGCGCCGTCGCTCGGCCGGGCGAAGCTGGACCGCCGGCTGACCGTCGTACCGTCGATCGCCTTCAGCCTGACCGCGCTTTCGATCTGCTTCACCAGGATGTTGATGCCGTTCAGGACCGGCGCTCCGCCGACATTGAAGCCGTGCTCGGACGCCAGGAGCAGCATCGGCAGGCCGCCGGCCGGGATCAGGGCGTCGACGCCCTCGTCGACGAAGGGCTGCGCCTGGGCGACGAACTGGTCGCGGATGCCTTCGTAGACCGACCGGTCGGAAAGTGCGGCGACGTAATCGAGCGGCGAGGTCGTCATCGCGCGCACGCCGGTCATCCGGCTGCCCAGCCCGTAGGCGGCGATCTGGTCCTCGTGCCACGGGATGAACACCGGGTGGATGGTGACCAGGCCGGTCTTGCGGGCCAGGGTGCAGGCGTGGAGCATGGTCGTCTCGCCGAGACCGAGCACCGGGATATCGACGACCGATTTCGATTCCATCAGGCCGGAATCCTGAAAATGGCCGACGGCGAAGGCGTCATAGCCTTCTTCCTGCGCGCGCACGGCATTCTTCACCACCTGCACGCCGAGGCGCATCTCCGTGATCGGATGCACGTTGGTGGCCGAAGGATACAGGGTATGGACGACGATCTCGGTGTCCGGATCGGCGACCGACCCGAGATGGGCCTTCAGCCGGTCCAGATAGGCTTTCGATTCGTCCTCGTGGGTGAAGCTCTGATACCAGATTCGCATGGCGGTTTCGTCCTCGGCCGGCCGTCCCGGCCCTGCCGGGCAGATCGGGCAGCCGGCGCGCCGGGCCGCCGGTGACACGATCGCGGGTCACACAATCGGGAGACTGGTGCCGATGGAGGGACTCGAACCCCCGACCCACGCATTACGAATGCGTTGCTCTACCGACTGAGCTACATCGGCCCCGATCCGGCGTCTGCGGCCCCGGTGCGCGCCGGCTTGCGCGCCGGTCTGCAGACCGCAGGCATTTAGCCGTCCGGGCGGCGCCGGTCAATGAAGCGTCCCCGGCTACGGCCGGCTGCGACGCCGCACCGTCCCGCCGTCCCGCTCCGCCTTCCGGCGTTCAGGCGCGCTGCGCGTCCAGCGGTTCGCCGGCCACGGTTAGCCCTGCTCCGGCCGGCGCCGGCTCGACGCCCACCGCCGTTTCGGCCGGCTTGCCCTCCTGCGCCGCCTCGTCGTGCGGCACGACCCGCGGCGGCGTGGTCCAGCGCAGGGTCTCGAAGGCGCCGCAATGGCCGCACAGCGCCGACCATTCATGCGCCGTCGCGCCACAGTTGCTGCACAGCCAGGCCGGTTCGCGCGGCGCGTCGGATGCCCGGGACAGCCAGTCGCGCGCCAGGGCCGCGTCGCCGTTTTCCGCCTGCTCCAGTTCGGCGAACAGCCGGCAGAACGCCGCATCGGGGTCGCCGCCGGCGGTTTCCAGATGGCGGCGCGCCTGGCCCCACAGTTTCGCCTCGAGCAGGGCGCGCGCCATGGTCAGCTGGGTTTCCCGCGCTTTCGGCGCCAGCGCCGCCAGCGCCTCGGCAGCCTTCAGCCGGCGTGTCGGATCGGCCCCGCCCTCGACCTGGAGATACAGGCGGGCGAGGTCGGGATGGGGCTCGGCCTGCCAGGCCTGCTCGGCGGCCTTGCGGGCGGCGCGGTTCTTGCCGTCGGCGTGCAGCAGGGCGACCAGTTGCAGGGTGGCCGGCAGGAACGCCGGCGCCGTCTTCTGCGCCTTGCGCGCCCGCTCCAGCGCGAGACGGCGATCGCCGGCCCGCTCCGCCATCAGGCTGAGCTGGACCAGCAGGGCCGCGTCGCGCGGCTGCCCTTCCGTCGCCGACACCGCCTCGGCCGCCATCGCGTCGCGCAGGGTGGCCTCGGCCTCCTCCCAGCGCCGGCCCTTGATATGGAGCTGGAACAATCGCGTCAGCGCCCAGGGCGCCCGGGCGTTGAGCCTGCGCGCCTTTTCCGCCAGTTCCAATGCCGCGGTGTCGTCGCCGGCCTGCTCCGCAAGCGTCAACAGGCCCCGGAGTCCCAGCAGTTCGGTTTCGCGCGTGTCCAGCATCGCTTCGTAGAATTTGCGCGCAACGTCGGGCCGTCCGTCCATCTGCGCCGCCTGGGCGCCGATGAGCAGCGCGCCCGGCGGGCGGCCGAGCACTTCGCTCGCCTTCCTCGCCTGGCGCCGGGCTTCCGCCGCGTCGCCCGCCGCCACAGCGACCATGCCCCGGGTCAGCGCCAGATAGCCGTTCTCGCGCCGCCGGGCCGCCCGGTTTTCCATTACGGCCTTCGGTGCGCGCAGGAACAGCCGCCAGAGCTGGTAGATGCCGGCGCCCGCGAGGAAGAGCAGGACGACCAGGAGGGCCAGCATTGCCACCGACGTGTCGACCCGCCAGTCGCGCCACGCCAGCGTGACCGCGCCCGGCGTCTCGGCCAGCCACGCCGCGACCGTCGCCACGGCGGCGAGGGCGACAAGCGCCAGGAATACCCGGATGAACAGGGTCATCGCAGCCCGCCCCCGCCTATTCGCTCTTCGCGCCCGAAACCGTTCCGGACAGCACCGGCATCAGGGCGTCCAGCCGGGCGAGCGCGGCGTCGACGCCGGCGCGTCGCTCGGCGGCGGCCAGCCATTCGGCGGCGGTTTTCTGCGCCGCTTCCGGCGCCCGGCGCACAAGGGCGATTGCGCCGGGCAGGTCGCCGTCCGCCAGTCTGACTTCGGCCTGTGCGACCAGCGCCGGGATCGAGTCGCCGGTAACGCGGCGGCCGGTCCGGCGCACGACGACCGTCGATTTCAGCCTGTTCCAGGCACGGCCGGCCCAGCTTTCGCCCTGCGCCGGGTCGGCTGCCGCGACGAGGCGGGCGGACAGCGCGTCGAACTCGCGTTGCAGGACCGGCAGTACCGGTGCCCCGCCGGCCGCAGCCGGCTCCAGGGCCTTGAGTATGGCGGTCGCCGACTCGTTGCCGCCGGCCAGAGTCCGCGCCACCGCGAGGGCTGCGCCGTAGGGACGGCCGGACGCCGCGGCAGCGCGCAGTTGGCTGAGCGCGACGACGGTTCCGGCCGCGCCGCCGCCGGCCTTCAGCGCGGCCATGCGGGTTTCCGCAGCGGCGAGCCGTGCGGTGAGGCCCGACAGCGCCTTTTCCGCATTCGCGAGCCGGTTCGGGTCGAGGGCTGCGACCCGGTCCGACAGCGCCTCCAGCCCTTGCGACAGGTCGCCGAGCGCGGCTCTGACCGCCTTTTCCTCGCCGTCGCGCCCGGCCGTCCGCCCGGCCGCTTCCGCCGCCGCCTTCCTGAGTTCGGCGACACTCTCCCGGAGGCCGGCCAGGTCGGCGGCAAGCTTCGCCGGCCTTTCGTCCGCCTGTACCGCCGCAACGGTCCGGCGCAGCGCCTCAAGATCGGCCTTCAACGCTGCGACAGAATCGCCGAGCGCCTTCAGCGCCGCGCCGTCGTTCCGCGCCTCGAACTTTCCGGCCAGCGCCTCGGCTGCCGTCTCGGCCGCCTTGAGGCGTTGCGCCAGCGCAGCGGCCTGCGAACCGGCGTCGGTGGCGGCCGAGCGGGCCTCGGCGGCAGAATTCTCCGCCGCGGCAATCCGTTGCTCCAAGGCTGCCGCCGTCTCCCGGTCCGGACCCGTTCCGCCGAACTGGGCCGCGACCGCCCAGCCGATCAGGGCGCCGAGCGCCAGCATTCCTGCAAATCCCAGGCCGAAAGCGAACGCCCGGTTCCGGCCTGCCGGCTGTGCCGGCGCTGCATCCACGGTCGGCCCGGCTGTAGTGCCGGCCGATTCCCGCACGCCCGAAGGCGTATTCACCACCTTTTCGGCCCGCATCGGCTCGGCTTCGACCGGGCCGGCATCGGCCTGATTATCCCGGTCCGGTTTATCGGGGGCCTGATTGTCCCGGGCCGGATAAGCCGCGGGCGGCGCCTCCCGGCCGGACGGTGCTGCGCTCGCGCCGACCGACGGGTCGTCCGGCGCGTCGTTCGTCGGGACGGCCAGGGCGCCGAGGTCGATTCCTTCGCGCTGCGCGGCGGCGCGGAGCTCGTCCAGCCGCCGGATCGGAATGGCGTTGCGTTCCTTCCACCCCTGTACGGTCGTCACGGCGACGCCGAGCTTCTTCGCCATCGGCCGGATGCCGCCGAACGCTTCGATGACGCGGGCGGCGTCGTTGGGGACCGGATCGCTCATCGTATTGGTTCCGCCATGGCCTGCGTCCTGCCGGTTCGCTTCCCGTCGCAGCCGCGGCCCGCGCTGGCTTCGCTAAGCGAGACGCAACGCCCCGAGCGCGGTGGCCACGGCGTCGGCATCGGGCGACGCGGCAACGACGGTCCGCCGCGCGGCCGGCAACCGGCGCTCGTTCCCGAACGCCGCCGCCACCGATTCGCTGATGCAACAGACGGACAGTTCGGAAACGGCATCTTCCCGGCCGGCTGCAAGGATCAACCTGGCGAATTCTAAACCATTGCGTACAGAAAACAAAGCCATCGCAGTTGCCGTACGCGTATGCAACGCGTTTGCGGCCGGTTCCGGGAGTTTTTCCGCGCCCCGCGCCTCGTACAGGGCGGTTTGCAAGACCGCGAAGCCCACCGATTCGAGGGATCGCCCCAGGTCGCCCGCAACGTCGCGCCCGGTCGGATAAACCAGTTCCCCCTTCGACGGCCGGCACCGCCCGGCGATCAGCGATCCCAGCCCGCGTACGTCCGAATCGGCGCTGTGTACGACCGTAAATCCGGCGGCCTTCGCGGCTGCCGCCGTCGCGGCGCCGACGGCATAGGCCGGGAGATCGGTGCGCGCGCTCCTTCCGGCATAGAATCGGACCGCGTTGACGCTGGTGAACGCCACGCCCTGCGCCGTTTCGGGAACCGAGAACGCGGTATCGAGCGGATGCATCGTCGTGACCGGACAGGCGACGGCCGGGACCCCCTCCCGGGCAAGCCGCCGGACGAAGTCGCCGGCGCCCGGTTCGGAGCGGACGATCAGCGCCGTCATTCAGGCCGCCAGGATCGCCGGCGGCGCCGCGGCCTTGAGCGCCTGCCCGACCGTCCGGCCCAGTGCGAGAAAATCGCCGGCCGGGCCGGTTTCGCAATGGCGCCAGATTCCAGCGCCATCGGGATCGGCGACGAGGCCGCGGACCGTCATCCGGCCCCGCTCCTGTTCGGCATGGGCGGCGACCGGCGTGCGGCACGATCCGTCGAGCACCGCCAGCACGGCCCGCTCGGCCCGCAGCGCCGCCATCGATACCGCGTGGTCGATCGCGGCAAGATGGCCGCGGACCGCGGTGTCGCCGGACCGGCACTGAACCGCGACGATCCCCTGGCCGGCCGACGGGAGAAAGTCGTTCACCGCAAGCGGCGCGGCGTCGCCGACGCATCCGGCCCGGATCAGGCCGGCCATCGCAAGCAGGGTGGCGTCGAACTCGCCGCGCGCGACCTTGCCGAGCCGGGTGCCGACGTTGCCCCGGATCGGTTCGACGTTCAGATCCGGCCGCAGCGTGCGCACCAGGGCCCGGCGCCGCGCCGACGCCGTGCCGAAGCGTGCCCCCCGGGGCACGTCGGCCAGCGTCCGTGCGCCTGGGCAGATCAGGGCGTCGCGCGGATCCTCGCGCGGCAAGGCGGCGGCGATGGTCAGCCCGTCGGGCAGGCGGGTTTCGAGGTCCTTCGCGGAATGGGCCGCGCAGTCGATCGCGCCGGCCAGCAGCGCCGCCTCGATCTCCTTGGCGAACAGGCCCTTGCCGCCGATATCCGCCAGCGGCCGGTCCGCGATGCGGTCGCCCGTCGTCACGATGGGCAGGATTTCCGCAGGCGGTGCGGAGGGATGGGCGGCGGCCAGGGCTTCGGACACCAGATGCGCCTGGGCGAGCGCCAGCGGGCTGCCCCGCGTGCCGATGCGCAGGGATCGTTCTTCCAGCGGCGGCGCCGTCGAACCGGACATGAACGGCGAGGTAGCGGCGCGCGTTGCCCCGGCAAGGCGGCGGGGTGGCGCATCGCAGAGGGGCGCTTATCTTTCTGCCTTCACACCTGCCGGCCCGGAGCCGCCCGTCCGAAC
The DNA here is from genome assembly GCA_028819475.1 of Rhodospirillaceae bacterium. NCBI lineage: Bacteria > Pseudomonadati > Pseudomonadota > Alphaproteobacteria > Rhodospirillales > Rhodospirillaceae > Rhodospirillaceae bacterium. The sequence continues at coordinate 33,131 of JAPPLJ010000019.1, read as the reverse complement.
CGGGTGCCGGCCGAATCGGGTGCCGGCCGAAGACATCGAAACGCGAACCGAAATCCCACCGATGGCCATCAAGCGAAAGCGCAAGAAAGGGGCAAGGAAGGTCGTGCGGTCGCGCGATCCGTTCTGGCGCCTGCGCCGCGCCCTGGGCGGCGGCCGGGTGGAGAGCGGCCGGGCCTACCGGCGGCCGGCGGCGCGGATGGCGGCCCGGAAGGAAATCGATGACCGCTGAACCCGGCGGCCCGCTGACGGTCCTGGGCATCGAGACCAGTTGCGACGAGACCGCCGCGGCGGTCGTGCGGCGGGAATCCGACGGCGCGCCGGAAATTCTGGCCGAGGCGTTGCTCTCCCAGATCGCCGATCACCGGCCCTACGAGGGTGTTGTGCCGGAGATCGCCGCGCGCGCGCATATCGATCATCTGGACGGGCTGATCGGGCGGGCGATGGCGTCGGCCGGTCTGGATTTCTGCGACCTCGACGGCGTGGCGGCGACAGCAGGCCCCGGCCTGATCGGCGGCGTCATGGTCGGCGCCACCATGGCCAAGGCGATCGCGGCGGCGGCGGGCAAGCCGTTCCTCGCGGTCAATCACCTGGAAGGCCACGCGCTGAGCGCCTGCATGACCGGCCAGGCCGCGTTCCCTTTCCTGCTGCTCCTCGTTTCGGGCGGTCACTGCCAGCTCCTTCTGGTGCGCGGCGTCGGCCGCTATCGCCTGCTCGGGACGACCGTCGACGACGCTGTCGGCGAAGCCTTCGACAAGGTCGCCAGGCTGCTCGGCCTCGGCTATCCCGGCGGGCCGGCGGTCGAGGCCGCCGCAGAGCGGGCGAGCGATCCGGCCCGCTTCGACCTGCCGCGGCCGATGCGCGGCCGGCCCGGCTGCGACTTCTCCTTCTCCGGCCTCAAGACCGCCGTGCTCCACCGGCTGCACGCGCTCGATACTCCGCCGGATCCGCACGACGCGGCGGACATGGCGGCAGCATTTCAGGAAGCCGTCGCGGATGTCCTCACCGAGCGCGCCGGCAACGGCCTCGCGATGGCGCGGGAGCGCGAACCCGGCCTGCGGCGTCTGGTCGTCGCCGGCGGAGTCGCCGCGAACCGGCGTTTGCGCCGCGCGCTGGAGGATCTGTGCGCAAGGGAAGGGCTGGACCTGTCCGTGCCGCCGCAGCGCTATTGCACCGACAACGCCGCGATGATCGCCTGGGCCGGGGCCGAGCGGCTGGCGCTCGGCCTGACCTCACCGCTCGATTTCGCGCCGCGGCCGCGCTGGCCGCTCGAGTCCCTGGAAGACGCGGCCCGGACTCCTTCCGGCGGCCGCGCCGCGTGAGGCGAGCGGTATGAGCCGGATCGCGGTGATCGGCGCCGGTGCCTGGGGTACGGCGCTTGCCATGACGGCGGCGCGCGCCGGCCGCACGGTCGGCCTGTGGGCGCGCGAACCGGAGGTCGTCGAGGCGATCCGGCGCGACCGGCGCAACGCCCCGTTCCTGCCGGACCATGCGGTCGACGATAATGTCTTTCCGACGTGCGACCTGGGGGAAGCGGCGGCCGGGGCCGAACTTGCCCTGCTGGTCGCGCCGGCCCAGCATGTCGGCGCGGTGGCCGCCCGGCTTGCTGCCCTGCCGGATTGCCCGCCGCTCGTCATCTGCGCCAAGGGCATCGAGCGGGCGAGCGGCCGGCTCATGACCGAAATTGTGACCGAGGCCTTGCCCGGCCATCCGACTGCCGTGTTGAGCGGCCCGACCTTTGCCGGCGAAGTCGCGGCCGGCCTGCCCGCGGCTGTGACCGTCGCCAGCGCGGATCGCCGGCTGGCGGAACGGACCGCCGGACTCTTGGCCGCGCAGCGCTTCCGGATCTACCTGTCCGACGATCCGGTCGGGGTCGAGATCGGCGGCGCGGTCAAGAACGTCATCGCCATCGCCTGCGGCATCGTCGTCGGCGCGGGGCTGGGCGAGAATGCGCGCGCCGCCGTCGTCACCCGCGGCCTCGCCGAGACCGTCCGCCTGGCCGTCGCCAGGGGCGGCCGGGCGCAGACGCTCGCCGGCCTGTCGGGCATCGGCGACATGATGCTGACCTGCAACTCCTTCCAGAGCCGGAACATGTCGCTCGGCGCAGCGCTCGGCGCCGAACCGGACCGGAGCTGGACGCCGGACGACGTTCTTGCAGCGCGCGACAGTCTCGCCGAAGGCTTCTGGACCGCCGCCGCGGTCATCGAAATGGCCCAAAAGCTGAACGTCGAAATGCCGATCTGCGCCGGCGTCAACGCGGTCCTGCATCGCGGCGAGACCGTGCAGGCCATGGTCGACAGCCTGATGGCGCGCCGGTTCCGGGAGGAATGAGGCGGACGCCGAACCCTACCCCGCATGACCCGACAGGTCCGTGATCGTGGCTTGGTTGCCGCACAGGGCGCAGTCCGGGTCGCTGCGGGCCTTCAGCTCCTGAAAGCCGCTGCCCAGCGCATCGTACAGCAGCATCCGGCCGGTCAGCGGCTCGCCGAGCCCGAGGACGAGCTTCAGCACCTCAGCGGCCTGGAGCGTGCCGATCACCCCGGCGACGGCGCCGAAGATGCCGACCTCCTCGCAGCGCGGGATCAGGCCGGCCGGCGGCGGCTCGGGAAACAGGCAGCGGTAGCAGGGATTGCTGTCGCCGTCCCGCCACGGCCGGAAGGTCGCGACCTGGCCCTCGAAGCGCAGCAGCGCGCCGGAGACCAGCGGCTTGCGCGCGAAGAAGCAGGCGTCGTTGAGCAGGTAGCGGGTGGCGAAATTGTCCGAGCCGTCGACCACAATGTCATGGTCCGCGACCAGCCGTTTCGCGTTCGCCGCGGTCAGCCGCTCGCCGATCCGTACGACGGTGACTTCGGGATTGATCGCGGCCAGGCTCGCCGCGGCGCTGTCGACCTTGGGCTGTCCGACCCGGCCGGTCGTATGGACGATCTGGCGCTGCAGGTTCGACAGGTCGACGGTGTCATCGTCGACGACGCCCAGGGTGCCGACGCCGGCCGCGGCGAGATACTGGAGCACCGGCGCGCCGAGGCCGCCGGCGCCGACCACGAGCACCCGCGCGGCGAGCAGCGCCTCCTGCCCCTCCTCGCCGACCTCGTCGAGGATGATGTGGCGGGCGTAGCGCTCGAGCTGGGCGTCGGTGATGGCCATGGCGCGGTCAGGCCGGTTCCGCGGCGGTGCCCGTGGAGCCGAAACCGCCCGCGCCGCGCCCGGTTCCGTCAAGCGTATCGGCTTCGCGCCAGACTGCCCGCGCCACCGGCGCGATCACCAACTGGGCGATGCGCATGCCGGGTTCGACGGCGAATCCGGCGTCGCCGAGATTGACGAGCAGCACCTCGATCTCGCCGCGATAGTCCGAATCGATGGTGCCCGGCGCGTTGACGATCCCGATGCCGTGCCTTCGGGCGAGCCCGGAGCGGGGACGAATCTGGGCTTCGAAGCCGGTGGGCAGGGCGATGGCGATGCCCGTCGGCACCGCATCCCGTGCGCCGGGCGCCAGGTTTCGGGTTTTTGCAATGGCCGCCATCAGGTCGACGCCGGCGCTGCCGGCCGTGGCATAGCCGGGCAGGGGCAGGGCGGCGCCGTGGGGCAGGCGGCGGATGGCGACCGTTACCGACCCCGCAGCCGCGCCGGTCATTCCGCCGCTTCGGCCCGGAAGGAATCCCGGTCGTCGGACTCCAGCGCCTGCGCGATCCGCTCCGCAAGGCGCCGCGCGACCTCGTCCTTCGCCAGGCGCGGCCAGTCCTCGACTCCATCCTCGCGGATCAGGTGGACCCGGTTGGCATCGCCGCCGAAGGTGCCGGTCGCAGCCGACACGTCGTTGGCGACGATCCAGTCGCAGCCCTTCTTCGCGCGCTTGGCCTGTGCATTGGCGACGACATTCTCAGTCTCCGCCGCAAAGCCGACGACCAGCGCAGGCCGCCGCGCCGACCGCGCCAAAGTCGCCAGGATATCCGGGTTTTCGGTCAGCGAAAGCGCGGGCGGGGCCTTGCCTTCCTTTTTCAGCTTCCGGTCAGCCGCCCGTTCGGCGCGCCAGTCCGAAACCGCGGCGGCGCAGATCGCGATGTCGGCCGGCAGCGCCGCCTCGCAGGCCGCCAGCATTTCGCGCGCGCTCTCGACATGGACCGTCTCGAGTCCCGGCGGATCGGCCATCGCGACCGGGCCGGTGACGAGCACCGTTTCGGCTCCGAGAGCCGAAAGCGCCGCCGCGAGGGCGTGGCCCTGCTTGCCCGACGAACGGTTGCCGATGAAGCGCACGGGGTCGATGGCCTCGAAGGTCGGGCCGCTGGTCACGAGGGCGCGGCGGCCGGCAAGGGGCCGGTGCGCGGCGGCACCGAGCGCGTGTTCGATGACGGCAAGGATGTCCTCCGGCTCCGCCATCCGTCCGGGCCCGCTCTCGTCCTCGGCGAGCGGCCCGTCCTCCGGCCCGATGCGCAGGACGCCGCGGGCTTCCAGTGCCGCCATGTTCGCCACGGTCGCCGGGTGCTGCCACATGCGGTGGTTCATCGCCGGCGCGACCAGGACCGGCGCGTCGGCGGCGAGCAGCACGGTGCTCGCCAGGTCGTCGGCCAGGCCGTTTGCCATCTTCGCCAGGATATCGGCGGTCGCAGGCGCGACGACGATCAGGTCAGCCTCCTGCGACAGGCGCAAATGGCCCATCTCGGCCTCGTCGGTCAGCGAGAACAGGTCGGTGTAGACCGTCTCGTGGCTGAGCGCCGAAACGCTGAGCGGCGTGACGAACTTTTCGCCGGCCGCGGTCAGGATGGTGCGCACCGTGGCGCCCCGCTCGCGCAGGCGGCGGATCAGGATCAGGCTCTTGTAGGCCGCGATCCCGCCGGTGACGATCAGCAGGATGGTCTTGCCGTTCAGCATGGCAAAAACTTATGGCGCGTTGTGCAGGGGAGCAAGCGGCACGGACATACGGCCCGGTCAGCCGAGCGTTTCGTCGATCCCCTCGCGCGTTTCGGCGAGCGCCTGATCGACAACGCGGCGGAAAGCTTCGGCCTCGCCGTCGCCTTCCAGAAGGCGCAGGCGGTAGAGGTCGATCTGCCGGTCGGCGCCGGCGCCCTCGCGGATAATCCGGATAGACCGCGCGACCTCGGCTTCGCACCCGAGCGCGCGGGCGTCGGGGGCGATCGCCTCGATCAGTTCGGCGGCGTAATCGTCGATATCGATCCGGCCGCCCGCGCGCGCCGGATCGCCCAGGAAGGCGAGCACGCCGTAACGCTGGGCGATCCAGCGGTTCTCGGCGACGATCTCGGTAAGCGGCTCGGGCCGCAGGGCGCCGTCCCGGTCGAGGCGCATCAGCCGCCGTATCAGGCAGGCGTAGAGCGCCGCGATCGTTACCGCATCCTCAAGGCGGGTGCAGATGTCGCATATCCGCAATTCCACCGTCGGATAGGCGTGAGAGGGCCGGATGTCCCACCACAATTCGCTGCCCTTTTCGACGAATTTCATCTTCCGGTACTCGGCGACCAGCCGGTCGTATTCGGCCCGCGACGCCAGCGGTCCGGGCAAGCCGGAACGCGGCAGGCTGCCGACCACGGTGAGCCGCCAGGACTTGAACCCCGTCTCGCGTCCGGCGTTGAACGGCGAGGAGCCGGACAGGGCGTGGAGGAAGGGGAGGTAGCGCCGGAGCGCCGTCATGACCCGGATGCGGCTGTCGGCGTCGCCGAAGCCGGCATGAACATGCATGCCGCCGACCATGAAACGGCGAACGATGTCCTGGTACGACATGGTAAATCGTTCGTATCGGTCCTGCGGCGTGTGCGCCTGCGCCCGCCAGGAAGCGAAGGGGTGGGTGGACGCCGCCAGCACCGCCGCGCCATGCCGCCCGGCCGCCTCGACGACGATTCGCCGGGTGTCGCGCAGGGCGTCGTGCAGTTCGGCCACCGACCGGCACACCCGGGTATTGGTTTCGATCTGGGAGCGCATCAACTCGCGCACGATCTTGTGCGGCCCCCGGTTTTCCTCGCAGGTCCGGAATATGGCCGGGTCCGGGTCGGCCAGCAGGTCGCGGCTGTCCGGATCGACAAGAAAGAACTCTTCCTCGACGCCGAGGGTGATCGCGAGGCCGTCGGTGTTGTCGGCGCCGTTCACGATCCGGCCGGTGCGCGCAATGCGGCAGGCACGCTGCCATGCGGGGCGGAAAGGTTCATCGGTCGTCGGACTCGGCGAGATACCCGTCCGCGTCGAGCGGCCAGAAGGGGTTGTGCGCGACCTCCCAGACATGGCCGTCCGGATCGGCGTAGCAGCCGGAATAGCCGCCCCAGTCGGCCTTCTGCGGCTGCTTCAGGGCTGCCGCGCCGGCCGAGACCGCTGCGGCGAACGCCGCGTCCACCTCGGCCGGGGAGCCGTAGTTCTGCGCGAGCGCGATGGCGCCGGAGCCGAGCGCCGCCCCGGGCCGCCCCTGGTCGGCCGCCAGCGCGTCCCTGCCGATCAAGCCGAGCATCAGGCCCTTGAGGCGGTAGAACGTCACTTCCGGCAATTCCTGCGCCGGCTGCCAGCCGAGAGATTTGTAGAAGGCGCCGGATCGTTCGAGGTCGGCGACGCCGAGCGAAATCAGCGTGACGCGCTGAGCGGACAGTCGTTGCGCCATGGCTTCCCCTTCGCCCCCGCTCCTGCGCCCGGCCGTCAGATTTGTTCCAGCGCCTGTTCGAGATCGGCGATCAGGTCGGCGGCGGTCTCGATGCCGCAGGACAGGCGCACCAGGTTCTTCGGCGTCTTCGACTCCGGCGTTTCGACGACCGCCCGGTGCTCGATCAGGCTCTCGACCCCGCCGAGGGAAGTGGCCGGGACGAACAGGCGGGTCGAGCGGGCGAGCGTGTTCGCGCCGTCGTAACCCCCGGCGACCAGCAGCGAGAGCATGCCGCCGAAGCCGCCGGTCATTTGCTTCTTTGCGATAGCGTGGCCGGGATGGTCCTCCAGCCCGGGATAGGCGACTTGCTCGACCTTCGGATGGCCGCGGAAATGCCGGGCGACGGCCATCGCGTTCTCGCACGCCTTGTCCCAGCGCAGGGCGAGCGTGCGCAGGCCGCGCAGCAGCAGCCAGGCCTCGAACGGCCCCGGCACGCCGCCGGAATATTTGCGCACCGTGTCCAGTTCCTCCCAGCGCGCGTCCTTCTCCCGCGTCACCACCACGCCGCCGGTCGCGTCGGAATGGCCGTTCAGATACTTGGTCGAGGAATGGAAGACGTAGTCGGCGCCGAGATCCAGCGGCCGCTGGGTCAGGCCCGGCGCGACCGTGCTGTCCACGGCGAGCATCGCGCCGGCCCGGTGCGAGGCCTCGGCCGCCGCGGCGATGTCCATGACGTCCCAGGTCGGGTTGGCCGGGGTCTCGATCCAGACCAGCGCGGTTTCGCCGGGCCGCACGGCGGCTTCCAGCGCGCCGGGCTGCGCCTGGTCGAACAGGGTGAGGCCGATGCCGCGGGTCCGGGCGATGCGCTGCATCCAGGCCTGGGCGCCGAAATACATGATCTCCGGCGCCGCGATATGCCGGCCGGTTTCGACCAGTTCGACCAGCGCGGCCACGCCGGCGAGGCCGGAGGCGAACAGCATGGCGCCGGCGCCGCCGTCCAGCTTGGCCAGCAGGTCCTCGACCGGGGTGAAACTGGGATTGCCGTAGCGGGTGTAGAAATAGTCGCCCATCGGCTCGTAATCGGCATCCCGGGCATAGGTGACCGAAGCGTGGATCGGCGGCGCGACGGCCCCGGTCGCCGGGTCGAGATAGTGGCCGGCCTGGGCGAGCAGCGAGCGGATATCGTGGTTGGTGCGGGTCATGGGGCGGTCACCAGGCATCGACGGTGCGCTTGCGGCCGGCGCGGGGCGGCGGCGCGGGCAGGGCGCGCAGGGTTTTCGTGAGTATGTCGCGGGTGTCGGCGGGATCGATCACATCGTCGTATTCGAAGCGGCCGCCGACTTCCAGCGCCGTGTTCTGCTCCATCAGCCACGCCGTCTTCTCCCGGATCGCGGCTTCGCGCGCCGCTTCGTCCTCGATCGCCTCGAAGTCCTTCTTCCAGATGATCCGGGCCGCACCCTCCAGCCCCATGCCGCCGAACTCGGCGGTCGGCCAGGCGACGAGCAGGGCCGGGTCCAGTGCCTTCGAGCCCATGACGTAATAGCCGAGGCCGTAGGCCTTGCGCATGACGACGGTGAGGCAGGGAACCGTCGCATTGGCCAGCGCGACCAGAATACGCGCGCTGTGGCGCACCAGGCCGGTCGTCTCGACCTCCGGGCCGACCATCAGGCCCGGCGTATCGCACAGGATGACGATGGGAATGTCGTGGGCGTCGCAGAGCTGGATGAAACGGGCGATCTTGTCGGAGGTCGGGCTGTCGATGGCGCCGCCCAGGAAGGTCGGCTGGCTGGCGATGACGCCGACCGGGATCCCCTCCAGCCGCGCGAAGGCGGTGAGCGCCGCGCCGCCGAATTTCGGCCGCAGTTCCTGGACCGAGCCGATGTCGAACAGATGGTCGAGCACCCGGCGGACATTGTAGGCCTGCATCGGGTCTTCCGGCACGATATCGCGCAGCTTCCCCACGTCCGGCGTACGGCCCGGTTCCGCCGCGCCCCGGAAATAACCGAGCACGCGCCGCGCCATCCCGGCGGCTTCGGCGTCGTCCTTGCACAGGATATCGACCGCGCCGGCCCGGACGTGGACGTCGACCGGGCCGATCTCCTCCGGCGTCGGCGTGTAGCCGAGCGCCTGCTGGACCAGCGCCGGCCCGGCCATGCCGATCACCGCCCGTTCCGTCGCGATCAGGATATCGCACATGCCGGCGAGGTTGGCGTTGCCGGCGAAGCAGCGCCCGGCGACGATGCCGATCGTCGGCACCAGGCCGGACAGGCGGGCGAAGTTGACGAAGGTCCGCGTGTCGCCGCGGGTCGAGGCGATCATGTCGTGGGGCCGGGCGCCGCCGCCCTCCAGCCAGCTCACCATCGGCCAGCGCTGGGCCTCGGCGAGCGCGTAAATCCGGTCGGTCTTGCGGTGGTTGGTGAAGCTTTGGGTGCCGGCATGGACGGTGTAGTCGTAGGCCATGACGGCGACCGGCCTGCCGTCCGCCAGCCCGTGACCCATGACGACGCCGTCGGCCGCGCCGGCCATATCCTCGCGCACCGGCTTGGACACCCGGCCGTATTCGACGAAGCTGCCGGCGTCGAGGAAGGCGGCGAGGCTCTCCCGCGCCGTCATCTGCCCGCGCGCATGTCGCTTCGCCGTGGCCTCCGGCCGCGCCCGGTCCAGCGCCCCCTGCCGCACGCGCCAGACCGCCTGCAAGTCCGCGCGCACCGGCGCGGACGGGGCGGAAGCGGGCGGTTTCTTGCGAGCGGTCATGCGGAGAAGGTGATGCTGACCGTGCCGAGGCTGCCGAAATCGGCCGTCGCCGTGCCGCCGTCCGGAACATATTGCATGCCGGTGCAGGTGCCGGTCGTCACGACCTGTCCGGCCAGCATCCCGTAGCCGCGCTGCGAAAGATCGTTGGCCAGCCAAGTCAGTGCTTCCAGCGGGTGGCCCAGGGCATCCCGGCCGCGGCCCCGGCCGGTTTCAGCACCCTCGATGGACATGACGATTTCGGCCTCTTCGAGATCGACCGCCGCCCAGTCGGCCACGGCCTCGCCGAGGACCAGCCCACCATTAGCGCCGGTGTCCGCCGTCAGCCTGAGAATGCCGGCCTCGGCAAAGCGGGTGAAGCGGGTATCGATGATCTCGATGGCCGGGAAGAGGCAGGCGACCCGATCGGCGATTTCGGCGCGGGTCCAGGGATCGGGCCGCGCCGGAATGTCCGCCGCCAGTTCGAAGGCGAATTCCCCTTCCACGCCCTGCCGGATGAAGTTTCCCGCCGGTGCGACCGCCGGCGACCGGAACAGGAAGGGGCGGAAGACCCGGCCCGGAAACGGCCTGTCCGTATTCAGCATCTCCTGGGCGGCGGCGGTGGTGCAGCCGATCTTGTAGCCGGCGAGCGGCCAGCCGCAGAGGCCGACCATGGCTTCCTGAATGGCGCGACTGTCGTCGTCGGTCGCCGGAATGCAGCCTGCGGGCAGGTCCTCCAGCGCCGTCACCGCGTTGCGGGCGTCGATCAGCGTTCGGGCGGCCAGTCTTGCGGCGTCGGGAGTCATGGCGCGGCCTTACGGTTCAAACGTCACCTGCACGGTGCCCATCGGCCCATAGTCTCCGACCGCCGTTGCGCCGGGGCGGCAGGGTGTCATGCCCGTCATCGAGCCGGTCGTGACGACCGCGCCCTCGTCCAGCCCGATGCCGCGCTGGGACAGGTCGTTGGCGAGCCAGACCAGCGTGTTGAGCGGATGGCCGAGCACGTTGGCGCCGGTGCCGCCGGCGGCTTCCTCGCCGTCGACGGTCAGCGTTACGGCGGCTGCGGCGAGGTCGCGCTCGCGCCAGTCGCCGATCGGAGGGCCGAGCACGAGGCCGCCGTTCGAGCCGTTGTCGGCGACGAAATGCGCGACGCCGAGCGCGAAGCCGTCGACCCAGTAATCGTTGACCAGTTCGATGGCCGGATAGGCGTCCGTTACCGCGTCGCGGATCTCGTCCATTCCGTAGTCGGCGTCGCGCGGCGGCAGATCGCGGCCGAGCCGGAAGGCGAACTCGCATTCGACCGCGCATTTGTGCAGGGCCTCGGCGGCGACGCCTGCCGGGCTGTCCAGCAGGTAGGGCGCGAAGACCCGGCCCGGAAAGGGCGCATCGGTGCCGAGCATTTCCATCGCCGCCGCGCTCGCCGCGCCGACCTTCCAGCCGGCGACCTCCAGGCCCCAGAGGTCCGCCAGCGCGTTCTGGATCGCCATGCCGTCCTCGACGGTCTCCGGCGTGCAGTCCGGCGGCAGCCTGTCCAGCCGCCGGTGATCGCCGCGGGCCTTGAGCAGCAGTTCGGCGGCAGTCCGGGCGGCGGTTTCGCTCAACATCGCAGGGCCCTAAGCAGGTAATCTCGCGGCAGGCGGTGTCCGTGGGTCATAGCACAGCTGCCCTGCCGTGCCAGACCTTGAAGGCCCAGTCCTTGAAGGCGGGGCCGTAACGACACCATATCCGCCCGCCCTGCGCACAATCCGAACGCAAACTCGAAGACCATGACAGCGGCACGACCGGAAGCCCGGCCGGAAATCTGGATTTTGGAAGCGCGGCAGACGATCCGTCTTGCCGTGCCGCTGGCGCTGATGCAACTCAGCCAGATCGCCATGTCGACCGTCGACGTCCTGATGATCGGGCGGCTGGGCAAGGAGGCACTGGCCGGCGCGGCGCTGGGCAGCACGCTGATCTTCCTGTGGTCGGTCACCGGGATGGGGCTGGTCACGGCGGTCGCGCCGCTCGCCGCCCAGGCCTTCGGCGCGGAAGACCCGGTCGGCGTGCGCCGGGTAACGCGCCAGGGCCTGTGGGTGACCGCCCTGGTCTCGGTGCCCGGCCTGTTCGCCCTGCTGGCGATGGAGCCGGTGCTGCTCTGGATGGACCAGCCGGCCGTCGCGGTCCGTGGCGCCGGGGACTATCTCGCCATGGTCGCCTGGAGCCTGCCGATGATCGTCGGCTTTGTCGTGCTGCGCTGTTTCGGCGCGGCGCTCAACCGGCCAAAGCCGGCGCTGTGGATGATGCTGGCCGGCATACCGCTCAATGCGCTGCTGGATTATGCGCTGATCTTCGGCGAGCTGGGCGCACCGCGTATGGAACTGGCCGGGGCGGGGCTGGCGACCACCATCGTCCAGACCTTCCTGTTCCTCGGGTTGCTCTGGTTCAGCACAAGCAGCCGGGACCTGCGCGACTATCGCATCCTGATGCGGTTCTGGCGCCCGGACTGGGCGGTCTTCCGCCGGATCTTCGCCATCGGTCTGCCGATCGCCGGCATCTATCTCATCGAGATGGGCGTCTTCGCCTTCGCCGTGGTGATGATGGGCTGGATCGGCGCCACGGCCATCGCCGCCCATCACATCGCGATCCAGGTCGCCGCCGTCACCTTCATGGTGCCTATGGGGATCGGCCAGGCGGCGACCGTGCGGGTCGGCCAGGCGCTCGGCCGCCGGGACCCGGCCGGGATCCGGCGGGCCGGATTTTCCGCCCTCGGGATCGGCATCGTCTTCATGTCTGCGATGAGCCTGCTGATCGCGCTGTTTCCCGCCACGCTCGCCGGCCTGTTCCTCGACCGGGGCATGGCCGGATCGGCGGAGGTGCTGGCCCTCGCTGCGAGCCTGCTCTACGTCGCCGCGGCCTTCCAGATCGTCGACGGCATGCAGGCCATCGCCGCCGGCGCGCTGCGCGGGCTCAACGACACGCGGATCCCGATGGTCGCCGCCGCCGTCGGATACTGGATCATCGGCTTCGGCATCGGCTGGACCCTGGGCTTCGCCGCCGGCTGGGGCGCCGTCGGTATCTGGATCGGCCTTGCGCTGGGGCTGGCGTCAACGGCGGTGTTCTTCGTCACCCGCTTCAACCGGATGACCCGGTCCGGCACTCTCTCGCCAGAGCCGGCGGCGCAGGCGTAGAATGGCGCATGGCCCGGAGCGCCGCCAAACCCGTCAAAAAACGTGTGGACCAGTTGCTGGTGGAGCGCGGCCTGGCCGAGTCGCGCAGCAGGGCACAGGCACTGGTGATGTCTGGAGTCGTGTTCCAGGGCGAGCGGCGCATCGACAAGCCGGGGGCAAGCGTTCCGGACGACGGTGCGCTGACGGTGCGCGGACAGGACCATCCCTGGGTCTCGCGCGGCGGATTGAAGCTGGCGCACGGCATCGAGCGCTTCGCCGTCGATCCCGCCGGGCGGACCTGTCTCGATATCGGCGCCTCGACCGGCGGCTTCACCGACGTCCTGCTCCATCGCGGCGCGGCGAAGGTCTACGCCGTCGATGTCGGCCACGGCCAGCTTGCCTGGAAACTGCGCACCGATCCGCGCGTCGTCGTGCTGGAAAAGACCAATGCCCGGCACCTTACCCGCGATCTCGTGCCGGACCCGCCCGGCGCCGTCGTCTGCGACGCCAGCTTCATCGGGCTGAAAACCGTGCTGCCGGCCGGCATGGCGCTCGCCGCGCCCGGCGCCTGGCTGATCGCCCTGATCAAGCCCCAGTTCCAGGCCGGGCGCGCGCAGGTCGGCAGGGGCGGCGTGGTGCGCGACCCGAATGTGCATGAGGCGGTGTGCCATGACGTGCGGTCCTGGCTCGACGGACAGCCCGGCTGGTCGGTCGCCGGCATCGAGGAAAGCCCGGTGACCGGGCCGGAGGGCAACCGCGAATTCCTGATCTGCGCCGGATACGACGGCGGAAGCGCCGGCTGACATGACCGGCTTCCGGGCCGAAGTGACGATCGAGAGCATCGGCTGGCGCGGCGACGGCGTGGCCGCCCTGGAAGGCGGGGTCGTCCACGTCCCCGCCACCGCGCCGGGGGACCGGGTCGCGGTCGCGCTCACCGAAGCCGGTCCCGGTCGGTTTCGCGGCCGGCTGCTGGAGGTGCTGGAGGCCGGCCCGGACCGGCGGGAGCCGCCGTGCCGGCATTTCGGCGACTGCGGCGGCTGCGCCCTGCAGCATCTGGCGCCCGAGGCCTATGGCGCGTGGAAGACGGACCTGCTGCGCAGCCTGCTCGCCCGCAACGGGCTGGAGGGCGCGACCGTCGAACCGCTGCATTCCAGCCCGCCGGGCAGCCGGCGGCGCGCCGCCTTCGCGATCCGGCGGCGGCGCGACGACGCCATCGTCGGCTTCAACGAGCGCCACAGCCATCGCGTCGTCGACCTTGCCGCCTGTCCGGTGGTCCTGCCGGAAATCACCGCCCTGATCGAACCGCTGCGCGCTTGGGCGGCAGCGGCGTTGAAAGCCGGCGACAGGGCGAACGCCCATGTCGCCATGACCGACAGCGGCCTCGACCTGCTCGTTCGTACCTCTGCCCGGCTCGGTGGTGCGGGGCGGGACGCTCTGGTCGAGCTGCTGGCCCGCGAAAATCTGGCCCGGGTGGCGCGCGCCCATCCGAAGCAGGACGGCGCCGAGGTGCTCGCAGAGGCCCGGCCGGTGCGGGCGGTCTACGGCGGCTTTCCCGTAGCGTTGGCGCCCGGCGCCTTCGCCCAGGCCACGGCGGACGGCGAGGCCGCGCTGACCGGCTTCGTCGTGGAAGCGGCGGAGGGCGCGGCCTCGGCCTTTGACCTGTTTTGCGGTTCCGGCGCCTTCGCCCTGCCGCTGGCCGGGCGCGGCTGTTCCGTCTCGGCTGCCGACATCGACAAGGCGGCCATCGCCAATCTCGGTGCGGCGGCGCGGCGCGCCGGCTTGGCGAAGCTGCACGCCGAACCGCGCAACCTGATGCGCCGGCCGGTCCCGGCGCGCGAACTGGCAGAGGCCGACCTCGTCGTCTTCGATCCGCCGCGCGCCGGGGCGAAGGCGCAGGCCGCGGAGATCGCGGCGTCCGGGGTGCCGGTCGTCGTCGCGGTGTCCTGCGACCCGGGCACCTTCATGCGCGACGCGCGGATCCTTGTCGAAAGCGGCTACCGGCTGACCCGGCTGCGGCCGGTCGATCAGTTCCTCTGGTCGCCGCATCTGGAGCTTGCGGCCCGGTTCGATTTTGCCGGATGATGCCGCGCATGGCTCGGCCTCCCCACGATAACGGCGGCGACGGCGGCGCGGACGACCGGGCGCCGGAAATCGCCGAGGCGCGCCGCCGCGCCCGCAAGGCGCTGACTGTGCTGATCCGCTGCTACCTGTTCGGCGCGGCGGTGACGCTGGTCGTGCTGGTCTTCACCGCCGACCTCAGCCTCGGCGAGCTGGTGCTCGATACGCTGTTCTGGCCGCACACCCTCGGCGGGATCGCACAGACTCTCTGATCTCCGCCGGAGCGTCCGCACGCAGCGACGATGCCCGCTGCGGGTTCCCGCGGCCGGTCTGCTTGACGCCAATCGCCCGCTGTACCACTTTCCCGGCAGCTTCCGATCGGCCGCTTCCCTCTCCCCGGGGGCAGTTTCGCCACGGCCCTCCGACCGCGAGAGATTGCGATGTTCATCCAGACCGCCGAAACGCCGAACCCGGTGACCCTGAAATTCCTGCCCGGCCGCACGGTGCTGGAGCAGGGTACCGCCGACTTTCCGACAGCGGAGGCGGCGGACGGGCGCTCGCCGCTCGCCGAGGCGCTATTCGGCATCGACGGCGTCGCCGGCGTGTTCCTGGGCTCGGATTTCATCACCGTCACCAAGGCCGGCCACTCCGACTGGCCCTTGCTCAAGCCGCCGGTGCTCGGCGTGATCATGGAGCATTTCACGGCCGGCCGGCCGGTCATGGCGCCGGAGCGGGCCGAAACGGGCGACGAGATGCCCGGCGCGGACGACGACGATCCGGTGGTGCAGCAGATCCGCGAGCTGATCGATACCCGGGTCCGCCCGGCCGTCGCAATGGACGGCGGCGACATCCAGTTCCACGGCTTCGACAGCGGCGTGGTCTATCTCACCATGCAGGGCGCCTGCTCGGGCTGTCCGAGTTCGACGATGACGCTCAAGGCGGGCATCGAGAACATGCTGCGCCACTATGTGCCGGAGGTGCACGAAGTCCGGGCGGTCTATTGATGACCGCCGACCCGGCGACGCTCGACCTGATCCTGCGCGGCGCCCGATCCTTCGACCGCTACACCGACAGGCCGGTGTCCGACGAAACGCTGGCCGCCGTGTGGGACCTGACGAAATGGGGGCCGACCAGCGCCAACGGCCAGCCGGCGCGCATCCTGTTCCTGAAATCGCAGGATCAGAAAGAGCGGCTTCGCCCGGCCCTGTCCGCGACCAATCTCGAAAAGACCCTGGCCGCTCCGGTCGTCGCCATCGTCGCGCACGACACCCGCTTCTTCGAACATCTGCCGCGCTATTTCCCCAAGGCGCCCGGTGCCCGGTCGTGGTTCGAGGGTAAGCCCCACGCCGGCATCACCGCGTTCCGCAACGGCACGCTCCAGGGCGCCTATTTCCTTATTGCCGCGCGGGCGCTCGGGCTGGATTGCGGGCCGATGTCCGGCTTCGACAATGCCGTGGTCGACGCCGAGTTCTTCCCTGACGGCCGGCTCCAGTCGAATTTCCTGTGCTGCCTCGGCTACGGCGACCGGTCCGCCCTCAAGGAACAGGCGCCGCGCATGTCTTTCGACGAGGCCTGCGAAATCCTCTAGCCCGGCATTCTCGCCACGGTCATGGCCAGGCTCCTGATATTCGATACCAGTTGCGGCGCGTGCAGCGTCGCGGTCTGGTCGGGGGATCGCGCGATCGCCGAACGCTACGAGGCGATGCCGCGCGGACAGGCGGAGCGGCTCCTGCCGATGATCGAAGAGGCCCTGGCCGAGGCCGGGATGGCCTGGGGCCGGCTGGACGCCGTCGGCGTCACGCGCGGACCGGGCGCCTTTACCGGGATTCGCATCGGCCTGGCGGCGGCGCGCGGACTGGCCCTCGCCCGCAGCATTCCCGCAATCGGAATTTCGACCTTCGAGGCGCTGGCGATCCGGGCGCCGGCAGGCTGCATGGTCGCCATCGACACCAAACGCAACGATCTCTATTGCCAGTTGTTCGGTCCGGGCGGCGCGGCGGCCGGCGATCCCGGAATTCTCGCGCCGGATGAAGCCATCGCTCTGGCAGGGGCGGAAGGCGTTCCGATGGTAACGGATTTCCCCTTTTCGGCTGCAAGCGACGCCGGCACGGAAGGAGACCGAGGCCCGGACGGTTCGCTGGCGGGTCCGCCCCGTGCTGCGGCCTTCGCATCGCTGATCGCCCGGCGTTTCGAGGCCCTCGGCAAGGACGGGAGGGCCGGCCTTGCCATGCCGCGGCCGCTCTACCTCCGGCCGCCGCAAGCCCAGCTGCCGGAGGCCCGCCGCAACGCGCAACTCAAATGACAGGAGCCCGACATGCCCCCATCAGCTAAAGTCTTCGATCCGGGCGGGTTCCGGCTTACACAGCCTTTACATGTGTGAATCTCTGTAACGAACGCCAAGTACCGAACAAAAATCAAGAATTCCGTTCGAAATTACCCGATCCATTATTTGAAATATCCAGAATTATATTTTGAGAAGGTTGCAATTTACCGCGAAATTCGTATGATGGCCCCATCTTTAGCCCATTTTCCTGCGGAACCGGCAATGTCCGACCAAGACAATACCGAACATGCAAGCCTGCTGTCGCAGACGGTGGATATCGTCTCGTCCTATGTTTCGAATAATACAGTCCTGCTGAGCGACCTGCCGCGGCTGATCGAAGAAACGTATGCTGCGCTCGAAGCTCAGGGCAGCGATGCCGCGTCCCTCGATCCCGAGCGGCCGAGGCCTGCGGTGCCGATCAAGAAATCGGTCCAGCCCGACTACATCGTCTGTCTGGAAGACGGCAAACAGCTCAAGATGCTGAAGCGGCACCTCAAAACCGCCTACGACATGACGCCGGAAGAATACCGGGAACGCTGGAACCTGCCTTCGGACTATCCGATGGTCGCACCGAACTACGCGAAGCGCCGCAGCCAGCTCGCCAAGCAGATCGGTCTGGGCACCAGCGGGCGCAGCCAGGGCGGCGGGCGCAACGAATAGGCCGGGCCGCCGGGCGGCGATTTGCTGCCGCGGAATTCGCTTTCAGGATTCGCTTTCAGGACTCGTGTCTCCACCGCTGACGCGATAATCTGTCGCCGCTATGGGTCGCAGCGCCGGCGGAGGCGGCGGGGCGCGGCCCCGCCGCCTCCGAGGCCACGCCGGTGGACGATGCCCGACCGGATCGAAAAGCTGTGTAACGAACGCGGCCTGCGCATGACCGAACAGCGCCGCACGATCGCGCGCGTCCTGTCCGAGAGCGAAGACCATCCCGATGTCGAGCAGGTCTACCGGCGCGCCGTCGAGCGTGATCCGAACATCAGCATTTCAACCGTCTACCGGACGGTTCGCCTGTTCGAGGAGGCCAATATCCTGCACCGTCACGATTTCGGCGACGGGCGCTCGCGCTATGAGGAAACGCCCGAGGAGCATCACGATCATCTGATCGATGTGCAGACCGGCGAGGTCATCGAATTCCGCAACGACGAGATCGAGCAGTTACAGGACCGGATCGCGGCGGAACTCGGGTATGAAATCGTCGACCACCGGCTCGAACTCTACGCCCGCAAGAAGAAGGGCGCATGATGCATTGCGCCGGCGCTGCACCCGGCGCGCGGCGGAACCGGGCGGCGGCGTAGCCCGGTCCGTCGATGACGCCGTTCCCCATCGCCGACCCGCGTGACGCCGAGGGTTTTGCCGCGCGCCAGATCGACGAGCGCGTCGGCCGGCTGCGGGTCCGGCTGGCCGAGACCGAAGCGGAAATCGATGCCGCCCTCGCGCTCCGGTATCGGATCTTCTACGAGGAAATGGCCGCCCGGCCGACCGGAGAGATGGCGCGGCTCAAGCGCGATTTCGACGCTTTCGACGCCCATTGCGATCATCTGATCGTGCTGGACGAAGATCTGGGCGTCGGGCCGGAAGGCGTCGTCGGCACCTATCGCATGCTGCGCCGGGCCGGCGCGGAGCGGGTCGGCGGCTTCTACTCCGCAGCGGAGTACGACATCGACCGGCTGGTGGCCGAGCCCGGCGAAATTCTCGAAATGGGCCGTTCCTGCATCGACGCCGCCCACCGGACAAGACGGGCCATGCAGATCCTTTGGCGCGGCGTATCGGCCTACGTCCTGTCGAACGACATTGCCTTCCTGTTCGGCTGCGCCAGCCTGCACGGCACCGACCCCGAAGAGGTCGCGCGGCCGCTCGCCTATCTGCACCACAACCACCTGGCGCCCGAGCGGTACCGGCCCGTCGCGGTCAATGACCGCTACGTCGATATGAATCTGCTGCCCGCCGACCGGATCGACAGGAAAGCGGCGTTGCGCGATCTGCCGCCGATGATCAAGGGATATCTGCGTCTCGGCGGCGGAATCGGCGACGGCGCGGTGATCGACCATGAATTCAATACGGTGGACGTTTGCGTCGTCGTCGATGTCGCCGCCGTCTCCGACCGGTACTACAAGCATTACACGCGCGAACTCGACATTCCGGGCCGGCGCGCTCCCGGTGACGCTGGGGGTGACGCTGGGGGCGACGCGACCGGCGCGGCCTCCGGTTGCTGAGGGCCGGCGGCGGCATGCTCTATATTTCCCATGTCCGCGCCACCGTTCGCCTGATCGCCTGTATGGCCTGGTTTGCGGTGCTGATTCCCGTCCAGGCGGTCAACCTGGCGCTGGGCCGGAAATTTGCACGGAAATGGCCCATCACCGTCTATCGCGTGTTCAACCGCCTGCTCGGCATCGGGCTGAAGGTCGCCGGCAAACCGGTGAAGAAGGGCCCCGTGCTCTATGTCGTCAACCACACGTCCTATGCGGATATCCCGGTGCTCGGCGCGCTGCTCGAAGCCTGCTTCGTCGCCAAGGCGGAGGTCGCCGGCTGGCCGCTGTTCGGCCTCTGCGCGAAGATCAGCGGCACCGTATTCGTCGACCGTAACCCGCGCCTTGCCGTCCGCCAGTCCGAACTGCTGAAGCAGCGGCTGACCGCGGGCGACAGCCTGGTCCTGTTTCCCGAGGGCACCAGCAGCGACGGCAATTTCGTCCTGCCGTTCCGCAGCGCCCTGTTCAGCGCCGCCGCCATCCGGATCGGCGACAGGCCGGTCGTCGTCCAGCCGGTCTCCGTGGCCTACACCCATCTGGACGGCATTCCGATGGGCCGGCATCTACGGCCGTTCTTCGCCTGGTACGGCGACATGGAGATGGCCGGGCATCTCTGGCAGCTGCTGGGCATCGGCCGGTCGCGGGTCGAGGTCCGGTTCCACGATCCGGTGAACATCGACCGGTTCGCCTCGCGCAAGGACCTGTCGGCCTGGTGCCACGCCGTGATCGCTGCCGGAGTCGCCCGGTCGCTGACCGGGCGGGACCAGCCCGTCGGCGTCGGGCCGCCACTGCCGGCGGTCCGTACCGACGCCGGGGGAGCCGCGCCGTCCGCCGGGCCGGATCGGGCGGGAAAGGCCGCCGCTTGACACACCCGTTGCCGCGCTTACCGTATTGGGCCTCGAAGGCGCCGCCGTTGCGCCGCCGCCGGTAATAACGCCCGCATGCAGAAATCGGTCTATATCAAGACCTACGGCTGCCAGATGAATGTGTACGATTCCGCCCGCATGGCGGACGTTCTGGCGCCCCGCGGATACCGGCAGGCCGAAGCGCCGGAGGATGCCGACCTCGTCATCCTGAACACCTGCCACATCCGCGAGAAAGCGGCCGAAAAGGTCTATTCCGAACTCGGGCGGCTGAAGCGGATCAAGCGCGAACGCCGCGCTGCCGGCAAGGATGCGACGATCGCCGTCGCCGGCTGCGTCGCCCAGGCCGAAGGCGCGGAAATACGCCGGCGCGCGCCCGCGGTCGATCTGGTGTTCGGCCCGCAAAGCTATCACCGCCTGCCGGATTTGCTGGCCGAGGCCCGGCGGACCGGCAGCGCCATCGGCCAGGAATTCGAGGCCGACGAGAAGTTCGATACCCTGCCCGAGGAAAGTGCCTCCCAGGGCCCGTCGGCCTTCCTGACCGTGCAGGAAGGCTGCGACAAGTTCTGCACCTTCTGCGTCGTGCCCTACACCCGCGGCGCCGAATATTCGCGCCCGGCCGCGGCCATCCTCGCCGAAGCCCGGCGCATGGTCGCCGGGGGCGCGCGGGAGATCGCCCTGCTGGGCCAGAACGTCAACGCTTATGCCGGGGAAGCGCCCGGCGGGATTGGGAGCGGGGCCGGCGGCGAGGTCAAGAACAGAGCCTGGGGCCTCGGCCGGCTGATCCGGGAACTGGCGGAGGTCGGGGAGCTCGACCGGATCCGCTACACGACCTCGCATCCCCGGGATATGGACGACGACCTGATCGCCGCCCACGCCGACGTGCCGGCCCTGATGCCGTATCTGCATCTGCCGGTGCAGAGCGGGTCGGACCGCATCCTGGCGGCGATGAACCGGAAGCACACGGCGGCCGACTACCGGCGGACGGTCGACCGGCTGCGCGCCGCTCGGCCCGACCTGGCCCTGTCGTCGGATTTCATCGTCGGCTTTCCCGGCGAGACCGACAAGGATTTCGCGGCCACGCTGAAGCTGGTCACCGAAGTCGGCTACGCCCAGGCCTATTCCTTCAAATACAGCGCCCGGCCCGGAACGCCGGCGGCGACGGCGGACGGCCAGGTGCCCGAAGCGGAGAAGGCCGCCCGGCTGGCCGCGCTCCAGCAGCTGCTCGAGGCCCAGCAGGCCGCTTTCAACCATGCCTGCATCGGCCGGACGATGCCCGTGCTGCTCGACCGCGCCGGCCGCAAGCCCGGCCAGATGGTCGGGCGCAGCCCGTGGATGCAGGCGGTCCATGTCATGGCGCCGCCGGACCGCTTCGGCCGGATCGCCGATATCGCGATCGACCGGACGACCGCCAACAGTCTTGCCGGGCATCTGGCGGCTGCGCCTGCCGCGCCGCCGCGCGCGCCTGTCGGCGCGGACCGGTCCGAAGGGGTTCGGGCCGCGTGAGCCGCAAGACGGCGACCGGAACGGTTCTGGCCGGCGCGCGTGACGGCGGCACGAGTCTGCGCTTCGAGGACAATGCGTCGATGTCGGCCCTGTGCGGCGCTCACGACGCCAACCTGGCCCGGCTGGAACAAAAGACCGGCGTCACCATCCACGCCCGCGGCAACCGCCTCACGGTCACCGGGCCGGAAGACGCCCAGGTCACGGCGGTCAGCGCCCTGAAGTCCCTCTACAGGGCCGCGAGCAACGGCGGCGCGGTCGCCCAGCCGGACGTCGACGCCGCCATCCGTATGGCCGGACAGCCGCCGGACCCTGAGGAGGCCGCCGACGTCACGATCCGGACGCCGAAACGGACGGTGAGCGCCCGCTCGCCCGGTCAGGCCGCCTATGTCCGGGCGCTGCGGGCCTATGAAATGACGTTCGGACTCGGCCCGGCCGGCACCGGCAAGACCTATCTCGCGGTCGCCTGCGCGGTGAACATGATGCAGAGCGGGCAGGTCGAGCGGCTGATCCTGTCGCGGCCGGCGGTCGAGGCGGGCGAGCGCCTGGGCTTCCTGCCCGGCGACCTGCGCGAAAAGGTCGATCCCTATCTGCGGCCGCTCTACGATGCGCTCTACGAGATGCTGCCCGGCGACCGCGTCATGAAGAAGCTGGAGAGCGGCGAGATCGAGGTGGCGCCGCTCGCCTTCATGCGCGGGCGGACCCTGTCCAACGCCTTCATCATCCTCGACGAGGCGCAGAACACCACCCCGATGCAGATGAAGATGCTGCTGACGCGCCTCGGCGAGAATTCGCGCATGGTCGTGACCGGCGACCTCAGCCAGGTCGACCTGCCGCGCGGCGTCCGTTCCGGCCTGCGCGACGCCGTGGACATCATGGACGGCATGGACGGCGTGGGCTTCGCCCATTTCGGCCATGTCGATGTCGTACGGCACGATCTCGTTTCGAGAATCGTTCAGGCCTATGACGCAAGGGACAATGCCCAGGGCAGGCTGAACCTGGAACCGGAAGAGGAAGCGCCGGCGCGATGACGGCCCCGCAGATTGCGTTCGATCTCGCCCCGAACTGCTGGCGGATTGCCGACGGCGATGCCGAAGCCCTGTGCCGGAGGGCGGTCCGCGCCGCGGCCGCGGCGCTGCCCGGCCTGGACCTGGCCGGATGGGAGCTCGGGCTCACGATCACCGACGATCGGGCAATTCGCGCCCTCAACCGGGACCACCGGGGACTCGACCGGCCGACGAATGTGCTGTCCTTCCCCCTCGATATGCCGGCGCCGGGGGGCGACGCCCCGGATCGGAACCGCCCTCCCGGCGGCCTGCTGGGCGATATCGTCCTCTCCGGCGAGACCGTGCTGCGCGAGGCCGACAGCCTCGGGCGGACGCCCGCCGATCATCTGACCCACCTCGCGGTTCACGGCATGCTGCATCTGCTGGGCTACGATCACGGCACCGCCTCCGAGGCCGCGCGGATGGAGCAGATGGAGATCGCAATTCTGGCTGGATTGGGCGTCGCCAATCCCTATGCTGGTTCACACGAGGCAGGGCCTCCCCTGGAGCATCTGGAATTGGAAAATGCCTGAAGATTCGGGCGACGCGCAGGAAAGCGCGTCCTCTGACAGTAGCACCGGCCGGACCGCCGGAGGCCCCGCCGCGCCGGCTCCGGCGGCCGGCCTGCCCGCCGTAGCCGGCAACGGCCATCGCGAACCGGCCGCGCCTGCCGGCGCGTCGTCCAGGCCGGCGCGCGGCCCAATCCAGCGCTTTCTGCGCAGTCTGCGCCGGCCGCGCAACGGCGAGCAGATCCGGGATACGATCGGCGAACTGCTCGATGACGCCGGCGGCCCGCAGGCGCCCATGGCGGCCGACGAACGGCGGCTGATCCACAATATCCTCCAATTGCACGATCTGACGGTACGCGACGTGATGGTGCCCCGGGCGGACATAACGGCGGTCGACCTGTCGACCGGCCTGCCGGAGCTGATCGAACTGGCGCGCAGCGAGACCCATTCCCGCCTGCCGGTCTACCGCGGCACGCTCGACGAGATCGCCGGCATGGTGCACATCAAGGATGTGTTGCCCTACTGGAGCAAGCGGCGCAGTTTCAAGCTTGAGAAAATCGTGCGCAAGCCGCTGTTCGCGGCGCCGTCGATGAGCGTGCTCGATCTGCTGGCGGAGATGCGCGACACCCGGATTCATCTCGCGCTGGTCGTCGACGAATATGGCGGGATCGACGGGCTGGTCACCATCGAGGATCTGGTCGAGGAAATTGTCGGCGAGATCGAAGACGAGCACGACGACGCCGAAAGCCCGAAAATCGAGGAAGTCCGCCCCGGGATCGCCGAGGCGGATGCCAGGGCCCGGCTCGAAGATCTGGAAGCGCTGTATGGCGATCTGCTGACCGACGAGGAACGCGACGATATCGATACCATCGGCGGGCTGGTCTTTCTTCTCGCCAACCGCGTGCCGACCCGCGGCGAACTGATTTCCCATTCGAGCGGCATCGAGCTGGAGGTGCTGCAGGCCGATCCGCGGCGCATCCATCGGGTGCGGCTGCGCAGGTTGCCGGCGCGGCGGGCGGAAGACAGCAGCGCACATTGACGGCCCCGCCGCCCGCCGATTTTTCCCGCCGGAACCGTGCTGCCCGACCGCACGGAAACCGCTGAACCGGCCGAACCCGGCGCCGGACGGCCAATCCCGCGAACGGGCTGGCGCGACGCCGTCCTGCCGATCGTCGCCGGCGCGCTCTGTGCCCTGGCCCAGCCGCCGCTGCATCTCCTGCCGCTGCTGTTCATCGGGTTCGGGTTGCTGTTCCTGCGGCTGGGGGCGATAGACCGGCTCGGCCCGGCCCTGGCCGCGGGATGGCTGTTCGGCATCGGCTATTTCTCGGCCGGTCTCTACTGGCTCGGCCTGCCGGTGGTGATCGACGTTCCCGGCGATTTTGACAGGGACCTGCTGCTCGTCGCCGGGCTTGCCGGTTTCCCGGCGGCGGCCATCGCGGCCGGCGCTCTCGGCGCGCGGCTGGCCGGCCGCAGGCGGATCGGCCGTCGATGGGTCGGCGCCGTCGCCGCCGCCCTTGTGCTGGCGCTCTGGATCGCGCTCGCCGTCGCGGTTCTGCCCGGCCGGTTCACCTGGATGATCCCGTTCAACGTGTTCGGGCTCGGCGCCGTGCTCGCGGCGACGACCGCCGTTGCGACCGGCATCGCATGGCGGGCCGCGCCCGGCGGCGGCGTCCGGCGCGTGCTGGCGCTGGCCGCCGCCTGGGCGGCGCTGGAATGGGTGCGCGGCGTCATCCTCACCGGGTTTCCCTGGAATCTTGCCGCGGCGGTCTGGGCCGAGTTCCCCGGCGCGGCGCAGTCCCTGGCCTGGTGGGGGCCGTTCGGCTTGAGCCTGGTGACCGTCGCCCTGGCCGCGCTCCCGGCTGCACTGATCGGCAAGGCGGCGCGGAACCGGCGCACGCTCGCCTGGACGGGCGGCCTGACGGCGGCAACGGCCGCCGTGCTCGTCATCGGTTTTTTTACCATTCCGGCCGCGGTCGAGGCGGTGCCCGGCGTCCGGTTGCGTATCGTGCAGGGCGCCGTCGCCCAGAGCCTGAAATGGCGGCCCGGCGCCCGCCGGCCGATCCTGCTGCGCTATGCGGCGCTCACCCGGTCGGACGGCTTTGACGGGATCACCCACGTCGTCTGGCCGGAAACGGCGCTGCCCTACCGGCTTCAGACCCGCCACGCGGTCGTGTCCGTCGAGGGCGATGTCCGGAAACTCCTGCTCGCCGCCGTTCCGGACCGCGGGGTTCTGATCACCGGCGCCAACCGCGACGCCGGGCCCGACACCTGGAACAGCATCCATGTCGTCGATAAATCGGGGAAGCCGGTCAGCACCTACGACAAGCATCATTTGGTCCCGTTCGGCGAATATGTGCCGGCGCGAGCCTTTCTCGGCCGGATCGGGGTGACGAAGATTGCCCACGGGCGCCGGGACTACGCCTTCGGCCCGGGGCCGGGCAGCATCGCGGTGCCCGGCGCACCCGACGCCAGCCCGCTGATCTGCTACGAGGCGATCTTCCCGGCCGAAGCCGTCGGCGCGACCCGGCCCGGCTGGCTGTTGAACCTGACCAACGACGCCTGGTTCGGCAACAGCGCCGGGCCATACCAGCACTTCGCCGCTGCGCGCCTGCGCACGATCGAACAGGGCCTGCCGATGGTGCGCGCCGCCAACACCGGGATTTCGGCGGTGGTCGATCCCTGGGGCCGCGTGACCGGCCTCCTGCCGCTCGGCGCCCGCGGCGTGCTCGACGCCGACCTGCCCAGAGCCCGCCCTCCGACGCTCTACGCGCGCTACGGTGACTTCGTATTCCTGCTGCTGTTGCTGGCGGTTGCGGCGCTCGTCCGCCTCGCGCCGTGCCGTCCGACGCCGGAACCGCACCCGCCCTCCGATCCGTAGGTGAGGGTTTCAGGCCTTCCCCTACAACGCCGGACGGGGACGCCGGCCTGCCATGCCGTCCACGCCGGCCCCTCGGGTTGCGCCGCCCGTTCGCGCTCATTAATGTCCGGCCCGGTGCCGCGTTCCAGGACGGGCCGCGGCAATCGGGAGGAGAATATCTGTGCCCAGTGCAAACTATCTGTTCACCAGCGAATCCGTATCCGAAGGCCATCCGGACAAGGTCTGCGACCGGATATCGGACGCCGTCGTCGATGCCTTCCTGGGCGCCGACCCGGAAGCCCGGGTCGCCTGCGAGACCCTGACGACGACCAACCGGGTCGTCATTGCCGGCGAATGCCGCGGCCCGGCGCCGCTGGTCGATGCCGAGGGCAACGTCGACAAGGGCCACATCGCGGAGATCGCGCGGGCTGCCGTGCGCGACATCGGCTATGAGCAGGAGGGGTTCCACTGGCAGAAGGCTGACGTCGCCGTGCATCTGCACGGCCAGTCCGGCGACATCGCCCAGGGTGTGGACGCGGCCGGCAACAAGGACGAGGGCGCCGGCGACCAGGGCCTGATGTTCGGCTACGCCTGCACCGAGACCGAGGCGCTGATGCCGGCGCCGATCCAGTTTTCGCACCAGATTCTGATGTCGCTCGCCGAAGCGCGCCATTCCGGCGCCCTGCCCTTGCTCGGCCCGGACGCCAAGAGCCAGGTGACGCTGCGCTACGAGAACGGCAAGCCGGTCGGCGCGGCTTCGGTCGTCGTCTCCGCCCAGCATTCGGAAAAGATCGACGCCGATGCCGTGCGCGAGATCGTGCGGCCCCATGTCGTCAACGTGCTGCCGGACGGCTGGATGTGCGACGAGGACGAATTCTACGTCAATCCGACCGGCCGCTTCGTGATCGGCGGCCCCGACGGCGACGCCGGCCTGACCGGGCGCAAGATCATCGTCGATACCTATGGCGGCTCGGCGCCCCACGGCGGCGGCGCCTTCTCCGGCAAGGATCCGACCAAGGTGGACCGCTCGGCAGCCTATGCCGCGCGCTATCTCGCAAAGAATGTCGTGGCCGCAGGCCTGGCGGAAAAATGCGTGATCCAGCTGGCCTACGCGATCGCCGTTGCCAGACCCCTTTCGGTCTATGTCGATTTCGCAGGGACCGGGCAGGTTGACGAGGAAAAGCTGTCCGATGTCCTGCAGGAGTTGATGAACCTGTCGCCCCGCGGCATCCGCGAGCATCTTGGCCTCAACAAGCCGATCTACGCGCGCACCGCCGCCTATGGGCATTTCGGCCGCGAGCCCGATGGCGACGGCGGGTTTTCCTGGGAACGGACCGATCTGGTCGATGACCTCAAAGGAGCCTTCTAGGCCGGGTCCGGAAGCGGGCGAAGGGCCGGCGGGGCCCAAAGAATCGCATCCGGGCCGCAGCGCTGAGCAGCGGTTCCACGGCCGCCGCCGGGGCCGGCCCCTGCGCAAGGGCCGCGCTGCGCTGGTCGAAACCCTGCTGCCGCAACTGCGGGTCCGGCTGCCGGCGGACGGTACGCTCGACTTGCCGGCGCTTTTCGGGACGCCCCGGAAGGCCTTCTGGCTGGAAATCGGTTTCGGCGCCGGCGAACACCTGGCCTGGCAGGCCGAGACCCATCCCGAAATCGGCTTCCTCGGCTGCGAGGCTTTCGTCAACGGCGTGGCGTCCCTGCTGCGCCATGTCGAGGAACGGTCGCTCGCCAATATCCGGATATTCGATGACGACGCGAGGCTGCTCCTGACGGCGCTGGCCCCGGCGACGATCGAGCGGCTGTTCCTGCTCCACCCGGACCCATGGCCGAAACGCCGGCATCGCGGCCGCCGCTTCGTCCAGAGCGCGACGGTCCGGCGCTTTGCCGAACTGATGCCGCCGGGCGGCACGCTGCGCATCGCGACCGATCACCCGGTCTTTCTGGGCTGGACGCTCCGGATCATGGGGGAGCAGCCCTGGTTCGACTGGACCGCCCGGCGGGCCGCGGACTGGCTGGAACGGCCGGCGGACTGGCCGCAGACGCGCTATGAAGCCAAGGCGCTGAAGGAAGGCCGTCGCTGCACCTATCTGGGCTACCGCCGCAACGGGACACCGGCCTGACAGGACGCGACGCAGGCCGTGACATCGGGGAGAAATCCGGGCTATATCCCCGGTTCGACCCCGCACCCGGCAGGCTGCCGCCCGGACATGGTCCGGAATCGGTCGGGCCGGGCAGGAGACGGACCCCGATGGAACAGGTCTGCCCGGTAACCGGCGCCAGGCTCGACCCGGCGACCGACTACAGCGACCGCACCCTGATCATCTCCGGCGCCAGCCGGGGCATCGGCCACGCCACGGTCAAGCGGTTCCACGATGCCGGCTGGCGGGTCATCACCATTTCCCGCCAGTCCTTCGACAAGGCCTGCCCGTGGGAGCACGGCGCGGACAACCATGTCCGGATCGACCTGTCGGACCTTGTGGCGCTGGCAGAAGGCCTCGCCGTCCTGAAACACAAGCTGGCCGGCCGGCCGCTGACCGCGCTGGTCAACAATGCCGGCATCTCGCCGAAGGGCCGGGACGGCGAGCGCATGGGCACTGTCAACACGAGCCTGACCCAGTGGCAGGAGGTGATGACGGTGAACTTTTTTGCGCCGCTCTTGCTGGCGCGCGGCCTGATGCGGGAACTGCGCGACGGCAGGGGATCGATCGTCAACGTCACCTCGATCGCCGGCAGCCGCGTGCATCCCTTCGCCGGCGCCGCCTATGCGACCTCCAAGGCGGCGCTGGCCGCACTGACCCGCGAGATGGCCAACGATTTCGGCCCCTTCGGCATCCGGGTGAACGCGATTGCGCCGGGCGAAATCGACACCGCGATCCTGTCACCGGGCACCGAGGACCTGGTGGAACGGGAAATTCCGATGCGGCGGCTCGGCCTGCCGGACGAGGTCGCGTCGGTGATCTACGCGCTGGCGACGGATGTCGGGGCCTATGTCAGCGGTGCGGAGATCCACATAAACGGCGGCCAGCACGTCTGAATTCGATACGGCTGGCCTTAGGGCCGGCGGGGTGCGTCGCTGCCGTGCCGGCCCCGGCGTCGACCGGTCGAACCGCCGAAGTTCAGTTGCAGGCCCGGCCGCCCTGCCCGTCAGTGCTCGCGCCGGTCTTGCAGCCGGGAGCCCCTTTCGACCCGACGGTCTGCACCTTGCCCTGCTGCAGGCGCTCATTGGCCAGGCCAAGGGCGGCGTAGCGGGCGTCGACCTCCTTGCGATAGGCGAGAAACCGCTTGAGTTCACGGCCCTTGAGGTTCTTGCGCGCCGGCAGGGCGATCTTCATCGGGTTCACCTGCCGGCCGTTGCGGATCACCTCGTAGTGCAGGTGCGGGCCGGTCGAGCGTCCGCTATTTCCGACATAACCGATCGTATCGCCCTGCTTGACCCGCGAGCCGACCCTGAGACCGCGCTGAAACCGGCTCATATGGGCGTAGGCGGTCTGGTAGACGCTGCCATGCCGGATGCGGATGTAGCGTCCATATGTGCCGAACCAGCCGATCTTGACGATGGTGCCGTTGCCGGCGGCATAGATCGGGGTACCGGGGCGGGCGCCGAAGTCCACACCGGCGTGCAGCTTCGTAAATCCGAGAAGCGGATGCTTGCGATAACCGAACCGCGACGTCAGCCGGGCGCCGTCGATCGGCGTTTTCATGAGCGTCCGGCGGTTGCCTTGCCCGCGTTCGTTCAGATATTGCACCGCGCCTTTCGGCGGCTCGTAGACGTACAGCTTCCGGGCGTTCCCGCCGACGGTCAGCGACGTATAGACGATGTCGCTGTGCCGGACGATGCGGCCGGATTCGTCCTTCTGCGAGCGGTACATAATCTGGAATTTCTCGCCGCCATGCAGGTCGCGCTGGAAATCCACGGCAAAACTGAACAGGCGGACCATCTGGAGCATGATCCCCGGCGGGACGCCGGCCTTGACGCCGGCGCCGAACAGGCTGGTCTCGATCTGCCCGTCTGCCCGGGAATAGACGTGCGTGACGATCTTCTCGACCTTCCTTGCGGTAAAGCCGCCGGTCGCCTCCCGGGAGACATGGACCATCCGGTCGCTCGACGAATCGAACCGGTAGCCCAGGAAACGGGGATTCCCGACGCCGGGCGCCTCGAAAATCACCTTGAGTTCGAGACCGATCGGCAGCCTGCGCGGATTGTAGGTCTTTCGCAGGGCCCGGACCGCCCGCGCCGCCTCCTCGGCTCCGACCCCGGCGCGCAGCAGCATTTTGCCGAAATTGTCGCCGCGGGCGGAGACGACCATCCGGTCGACGGTATTCGGGGTTATCCGGTATTCGAGATCGCCGACAGCGCTCGCCGCCGCCAGTTCGATTTTTTTCGCGGGCCGGTAGATCAGGGGCTTCCGGAGTCCGCCGGCGCCGGCGGTGCTGCCGGGAGTCTTCGCATCCGCTTTCTTGCCGGCTTTCGGCGCCGCAATGTCGGTCTTTCCGGCATCCACAATCCGCGTCGACGGTGGCCCCGGGGTCGCGACATACCACGCGACCGCGCCGAGGGCGGCAGCGATCCCTAGGCCGCTTAGAATATTCGCCCGCCGGTCGGCCTCGACGCTTTCCGGCCGCGCCGCCAGCCGTTTCCATCCGCGCAGCGCGCCGTCGTCGCCTGCCGCCACGGCCTTCCCGGTCTTGCGCGCCTTCCGGGTCCGGCGGGTCGCGGCGCCCGACGTCTCTTCGGGCGCTGTCCGGTCCGGTTCGGGCGCGCTCGCCGCCGCCGTCCGATCCCGGTCAGCTGCCGGAGCGGACGCCCCCGTGGCAGGTACGTCCCTGCCGGGCGCGGACCTCTTCGAGCGGAGAAGCGGGGACCGGCCCGGGCGAAATCCCGACCGCTCCCTGGACCTCAAAAACTTTGGCGCCGCATCGTCCGGCGCGGCCGGCTCCGGCGCCCGGAGCGACTCCGCGCCCGCAGCGGCTGTTTTCGCGTCCGGCGCGCCCGAGCCCGCAATTCCGGACTCCGTGGGGCCGGTCTCCCAGGCGGTGGTTTCTTCCTCGTAGTGGGCCCGAACAGACGGGATATCTTCCTCACCGGCGATCGGGATGCTCAGATCAGGGCCGACGTTGCTGTAGTCGACCGGGCCGTTGCCGGAGGGAACCGGTCCCCTGGCGGGCCCGGCGTTGCGATTGTCCATGTCGCGGCGGGCGGGAAAACCGTTCCCGTCGACTCCGCCGCCGCCGGCATCCAGGGCGCCGGTCCCGTAGCGGGCGGCGTCCGGGCCGGCCCTCGCGGCTTCGCTGGATTTCGGCGCCTGTCCCGCTCCGGTGCCCGGAGCCCCGGATCGGCCGCCGCGGGCGGTCATGGCGCCGTTTCCTGTCCGGCTTCCTGCCCGGTTTCCTGCCCGGTCGGCCGGCTCCGGCATCCAGGGTATCTGGACGGCCCCGTCGTCGTCGCCCGAAACTGCGGCCTGGATCACGAATTCGGCCAGGTCGAGTTGCTTGCCCGACGGTTCGTCGAGCTCGGCGACGACGGGCGGCGATGCGTCCTCCGGCGGGGGAAAGTCCCGGCCGGTTCCGGCGTCACCGCGGTCAGAGCCGGGGCCGGAACCGGGGCCGTCGCCGCCCGAAACCGCGCCGTCCAGCGCAGCCGCGACGACGGACGCCGCAGGGTCGCCCTGCGGTGCTTTCGGTGGCGCGCCGCGGGACCCTTCGGTTTCCGGAATTTGCGGGTTCGCGGCCGGTCCGCCACGGTCGGCATCCGGAGACTCCGATGCCGCGGGGACGACCGGCTTGCGCTCCTCGGGCGTCATTCTGGCCGCGCCCAGGGCGGCGCCCATATTGGCCACATCGCGAATCCGTGCACGCCGCCGGCCCGTCCGGCCGATCGGACCGGCGGTCGTACCCGGCCCGGTATCCCTCAGGTCTGCGCTGCGGTCCGGCGTTCCGGTGTGCTCGGGTTCAGGCCCGGTTTCCGGTAGGCCGGCGTCTCCCCGCTCAATCGAGGAAAAATTGCCAGAACTATAAGAAATGCGACGATCGACCATACGCCCTCCAAAGGCGTTCCGCGTCTGCATCTCCCCCAATATGCCAAAGCCAGACTGCCCGGTTTCCGAAGCAGTTGCCGGCAGGAGCGACCCCGCTATGTCGCCGACCGGATCGTCGACGTTCGATCGACCGGCCCCCGGCTGGCTACGACAACCGCAACCGCCAAAAGCAATGCCGACGCTCCGCAAACCGCGCCGGCCCGCTGTTTGTTTCGAATTTACTGGTTTACCCGTGCCGGATTGTCAAGCGGGGAATCGTGGCGCGACGGCGGCCGGACGGCGTGTCCCCCGCCGCGCCGCCATGGCCGCCGTCCCGGCAACGAAACCCGTTCAGCGGCCTCAACCCTCGGCCCGGCCGGACGAAATTGCCCGGTTCCCGCGGGGCAAACGCTCCCGGGCCGCGCCGAAAGCCCCGCCGGGCGCGGAGGATGAATTATCGGGGCGGCGATCCCGCGGCAGCAGGTGCGGCATCCGCGCCACAGCGAAAAGAAACCGCAAAAACTTGGCGAAAGCGTTTGACACCGCGCCGCGGCGCCACATATAACCCGCGTTCTCGGCTGGGCCGAAGGCCCGGCCGTGCGCTCGCGCTTACGCAAGTTGATCTTGTGAGCGGTGGATTTGGAAGATCCGCCGGAGAGGCGGCGCGCTCTTTGACATTGTGGATATTGGAAAGGGATGCGCAGGCGGCGGTTCATCGGCCCTGGCGCGTGTCCGGGCTTGTCCGGCGCTTCGGCGCGGGGCGCGCTCGCGACCGCATGGGGAGAACCGCTCGATTGTGCATCCAGGAACGATCGACATTTTCCGGCAGTCCGCTGCCGGGAGATGCTCGCTCTATGTGACGCTTCAATTGAGCAGGTTCTTGTCAGTTTATGGACCGGGGTTTCCTTTCCCCGGTTCTTCAAACTCAACCTAAGAGTTTGATCCTGGCTCAGAACGAACGCTGGCGGCAGGCCTAACACATGCAAGTCGAACGAGAAGCCGCCCTTCGGGGCGGTGGAAAGTGGCGCACGGGTGAGTAACGCGTGGGAACCTACCCTGAGGTACGGAATAACGGCTGGAAACGGCTGCTAATACCGTATGTGCCCTACGGGGGAAAGATTTATCGCCTTGGGACGGGCCCGCGTCGGATTAGCTTGTTGGTAGGGTAACGGCCTACCAAGGCTCCGATCCGTAGCTGGTCTGAGAGGATGATCAGCCACACTGGAACTGAGACACGGTCCAGACTCCTACGGGAGGCAGCAGTGGGGAAT